>JAJZFR010000394.1 GCA_021805265.1 Acidobacteriota bacterium
GATCGATCGTCCTTTTTCTTCGCGGGGTGGGGCATGGGCACGGCCTTGTCGAGGTGAAGCGCGGCCTCGAGCGGAATGGCCAGCAGCACGTCGCCGCGCTCCTGTTCCCGCCAGCGGATCACGTCCTTCCAATCGGCCTTCAAAGCATCTTCCTGCTCCGTGGTGAGCGGCTCGGTCACGGAAAAATCGATGCTTTTGCCGTCCGCCGACCAGGCGAAGCTGTGCGCATCGAGCCTTTCCGTGTAGAGCGGCTGCGCTTCGCCGCCCGCGACCGAGATCACCCATATCCGCGTGGTCGTCTCGTCGGCATCGCCGGCCTTGCGAGCAACCGGAGCCGCTTTGGCGTCCCCGCTCGCAGCCTCGTCTGCGTCGTCTGCGTCCGGTCCGCCCGTCAGATCGCGATCAGAAAGAAAGGCAATCCATTTCCCGTCGGGACTCCACTTCGGGTTTTCGTCCGTGCCGGACTGCGTGAGCGGGCGCAATCCCTCCGGCGCGCTCCACAGCCAGAGCACGTGGCGGAAGTGATTCGCCTTCCAGTCCGGGGCCTCGGTCGCGATCACTGCCGCCGCGCCGTCAGGCGAAAGCTGCGCTGCGGTGATCTCCGTCGTGTTCAGGTACTCGTCGAGCGTGATTGCTGCCGGCGCGATTGCCGGTTTGCCCGCCTGAGCAACGGCAAAACCGCTCGCGGCAATGAGACATAGGCCGAGCAGGAAGCGAAAGGGATTGGACTGAAGCATGGGTGGGTATCCTGGATGGTTGAAGTAGCAAATGGGGATGACGCGCGGGCCAGATCACTGTACCGCTCGACCCACGACTGTACCGCTCGACACCGGTGAGATGGCAAGGAAAAACGCCGGAAGCGTTGTGCCTCCGGCGTTTTGGCTGTGTATGGGACTCTTTCTGCACTTAGAAGTCGTAGCGCAGACCAAACTGCATGCGGCGGAAGTTGCTGGCGGCTGGCAGCGTGTTCCCGTATGCGCCCAGCGTTCCGCTGGCCACGCCGGCCGAGATGCTGGCGGTGTCGAAGCGGTTCGAGTTGGTGACGTTGAAGACCTCCCAGTCAAATTTCAGACGTCCGTAGTTCGAGATGGTCCAGATTTTGCTGAGGGTCGAGTCAATGTCAAAGTAACCATCGCCGCGGAAGACGTTGCGCATACCGGCCTCGCCAGGATAGGGCAGGCGAACCGGGCCGTTGTTACTTTCGTAATTGTTGCTGATGGTGTTTGGGCTTTGGAAGACCTGCTCCTGACCCGCGACATAGTGTTTGTGGGTCTTCACGTAGCCCGTCTGGACGGCATAGCCCTCAAGCTGCCAGTCAGTCGACCACCCCGGCTCGAGGAGCGAGAAGGGCAGGCCGCTGGTCCAGCGGTAAAGGCCGGCAAAGGTCCAGCCGCCAACCAGACCATCCACCAGCGCATTGGTTGATCCCAGGAAGCTCTTGCCGCGCCCGATGGGAAGGTCATAGACCATGTCGGCGTTGACCAGGTGACGGGTGTCGAAGTCCGAGACCGCCTTGTTCAGCTTGGGGTTCCAGGTGTTCTGAATCGCCGAGCCGCCGAGGGAGTCCGCAGAGAATTCGCTCGCTCGTTCGGTACCGGAGTTCAGGTCCATGGACTTCGAAAGCGTGTAGCTCAGGTCAAAGCTGAGGCCATGCGCCGTGGGATGACGGAGCGAGGCCTGCAGCGCGTTGTAGGAGCTGGTCCCGATAGTTGCCCAAGAATAGAGCGAAGAGAACTGACTCTGCCAGAACTTGCTTGGGCCACCGTTAGCGCAGTAGCCGCCATAGGAGCAGTAGAAGTCAATGTCCGCCAGCGATGTAGTCTCACCGTAGGTATAGCGGTACGGTGCCCACTCATTATTGTAGATGCCTTCTGTCGCTGACTCGCCCTGGAAGTCCAGGTTGGCCATCTGCGGGAAGACATCCTCGAAGTACTGAATGGTGGGAACGGAGACTGGGGCTGCCTGGCCGTTGCTGCTTCCATACCCGTAGTAATTGGAGTAAAAAGCCCCTTGGTGAATATCCACCAGTTTGGAGAGTTGATCCGCAGCGGTGAAGTAATCGCCGCCGCCCTGGGGATCGTTGAAGTCAACCGGCTCTGCGAGATCAAGCTGCTGGAGCAGGTGGCGCCCAAAGCGACCCACATATGCCTCCTCAAACAAAAATCCGCCAGGGAGTTCACGCTGAAACGACAGGTTGTACGCCTCTGAGTAAGGCGTTTTCAGCTTGTTGTCCACGCCGAAGGTAATCAAAAATGCTCCGACTGGCGGGGTATATGGATACTGAAGCACCGACCCAGCAGCCTGGCTCGGGGCATTCGGAATTGGAATATTCGGCAGGTTGTGCTCGCCGGTGAAACGGGGTGCGGCATTATACCTGCTGCTGGAAGTGTAGCTATAAACTCCAGCGGGGTTGGTAGCTGTAGTCAACAGGCCAAATGATCCGTTTGCACTGAAGTTCTGGGTGAGCGCCTCACCGTAGTGGTCGAAATAGATGCCCGCACCCGCACGGATGGAGGTCTTGGAGTTAGGCGACCAGGCGACCGAGAAGCGCGGCGCGAAGTCGTTCTTGTTCTCCGGCCAGTAGCCGGGTGCATTATTTGCCTTGCCTGCAGGAGCAAATTCCAGATTCGGCTCGTAGATGGTACCGGTGGAGGCGGCGATGCCACGCTGCTTGTACCATGCGTCAGTATTGATGGTGGGGGCGATTTCCTGCCCCTTGGTTTCATACGGCGTCTGCAGCAGCACATAGCGCACACCAGCTGTCACAGTCAGGCTTGGCAACATGCGCCAACTGTCCTGCACAAATCCCTCAATCTCGTTTGCAAGGAAGTGGCGGGGTATGTTCACGCCGACGCCAAGCACCGTTCCCTGGGATGCAGAATTTACCTGGTAGTTATAGTTGTTAGTAAGCGATGGCACCGTTCCAAGAATGCTGGCGTAGGCAATCGCGTAAGAGTTCGAAAACCCGCCGCCGACAGGTGCCAGTCCCGTTCCCAGCGAGGAAGGGTCCGGCGGATTGCCGCCAAGCCAGTAGGGGTTGGTGCTGGCAGAGTTGAATGAAGTGCCATTCGTCACCGTCACATCCTGGACCAGACGCCAGTTC
The DNA here is from genome assembly GCA_021805265.1 of Acidobacteriota bacterium. Taxonomy (GTDB): domain Bacteria; phylum Acidobacteriota; class Terriglobia; order Terriglobales; family Acidobacteriaceae; genus Acidicapsa. Next base: position 3,104 of record JAJZFR010000394.1, read on the forward strand.
ACACCCAAGGAGATGGTGTGGTTGCTCTTGGTGATGGTCAGCGTATCCACCACATTATGCACAGGCACAACATTGGTTGTGTTGCGCGTCTGCGCCTCGGGCTGTGTGAGGAAGCGGAAATCGACATACTGTCCGGAACCAATTCCCAGCTGAGCATAGCTTTGACGAACGTAACCGTACCGGAGATCATTAACGATATTGGCAGTCGGGTTCCAGGTGTGGCCTGCGGCAAGCCCTTTGGTGTTGTATTCCTTGGTAAAGGAGGGAGCCTGACCGGGCAGGTTGGCATCGCCGGTGTAGGTATCCTTCTGATAATTGCCGCGAACGAAGAGTTGCTGTTTGCTGGTCATGTTGTAGTCCAGCTTCAGGATGCTGGTGTTCTGCGTGGTGGGCACCTTGACCGGGAAGAAGAGCGATCCGCTGTTCAGGCCGTCGCCCGAGGCCGAACCCGTGGCCAGTGGTACACCGCCGTAATAAGACAGCACGTTGGGGTTCACACCAGGCCCCCAAGGGCAAACCGAAGCGCCATCAAATGTGCTTGACGTGCAGTTCGCGTCCAGCGCGGCGATCTGCGGAGTGCTGATCGAGTGGTTATTATTGCTTGAATCCTGATACTGCAGGGAACCTGCCTGAAAACTGGACGTGGGAACAGTGGCCGAAACAATATCGTCGATTGCCTGGCGCAGACCCTCGTAGTTACCGAAAAAGAAGAGCTTGTCCTTCTTGATCGGACCTCCGAGCGAACTGCCGAAGATATTGCGCAGGTATTTGGCAGGAACATTGGGCTGCCCGCCGGAAAGCTGCGAGTTCTTCAGGAACCAGTTGTTGCTGACGGTGTTGGTCGGGCGGTAGTACTCGTAGGCCGCGCCGTGGAAGTGGTTGGTGCCGGACTTGGTGACCAGCGCTATCTGCGCGCCTGAGGAGCGGCCTTCGTCCGAGCTGCCGTTCGAGGTAGTCACGCGGAACTCTTCGGTCGAGTCAAGCGTCGAGCGGAGCACACCGGTGAAGGCGTATCCGTTGATCTGGCTGTTGTCGTCGGTGCCGTCCAGGGTCACGTTGCCCTGGTCAGAGCGGCTGCCGGAGACCGCGCCCTGACGGCTATCGGTATTTTCCTGGTTGCCGGTGGCGCTGGTGCCGCCGCCCTCGCCCAGGAAGAGCACACCGGGCTGCAAGGCGAGCAGCGAGATCGGATCGCGGCCATCGGAGGGGATGGACTGGATCATCTCGTTGCCGATCGAGTTGCCTTCCGAGGCGTCGGTGGTGTTCAGCGTCTGCGCCGAGGCGCTCACGTCCACCGTGATGTTGCTGGCCTGCACCG
>JAJZFR010000224.1 GCA_021805265.1 Acidobacteriota bacterium
TGCGGAAGGTCATGCCGCCGCGCAGTTCGTTGGCGGTCTGGCGGAAGCGGATGGGATCGCCGAGGGGCGCGAGGCTGTTTTGGAAATCGGCGACGGTCTGGGCGGAGAAATAGTCGTTCAGGTTGGGAGCGAGCAGGGAGCGGTCGAGCGCTCCGCGCTGGAGGCCGCGATAGATGGCCAGGGTCTGCTGCTGGACGGGAGTGAGGTTGGTTTCGCCATTGACGGTGTCGGCGACGAGGCGCGCGACCTCGGCTGCTCCTCCGGCCATGTGGTTGGTGAGGGCGACGACGGCGACGCCGTTATCGAGCTGGACGAGATTGTCGGAGACAAAGCCGGTGACCTCGCCGGAGTGCTCGAGGGTCTGGTGGCCGCCGCGAGCGCTGACCTCGACGCCGAGGCCGTAGCCGGTGCCTTTGCCATCTTTGAGTTTGACCTCGGTGAACATCTCCCTGTAGCTCTCGGGCTTGAGGATGGAACGGGCGATGAGGCTCTGGTCCCAGAGGGCGAGGTCGTGGGCGGTCATGGCCAGCTCACCGGCGGCGAACATCCAGCCGCGGCCCTCCTTGGGAGCGGGGCGCAGTGGGCCGAGCGCGGCGCGGACGTAGGCAGTGGCGTCGGTCGAGGTGAGTTTTGCTTCGTCGGAGTCCCAGACGGAGCGCATGCCGAGGGGGTGGAAGATGTGGTCGCCGAGGAACTGCATGAGGGGCTGCCCGCTGACGCGCTCGACGATGAGGCCAGCGAGGACGTAGTTGGTGTTCGAGTATTGCCACTGGGTGCCGGGCGGGAAGTCGAGCGGCTTTCTGGCCCATCGGTCGAGGATGGCCTGGGCGGTGGTGGGCTGCTCCATGGGAGTCATCAGATAGTCTTCGGGCCAGTAGTCCTGGTAGCCGGAGGTGTGGCTGAGGATTTCGCGGAGGGTGACTTTGTCACCGTCGGTGAGGCCGGGGACGTATTTGCCGACAGGGTCGTCGAGGCGGAGCTTGCCCTGCTCCTGAAGAAGGAGAATGGCGGCGGCGGTGAACTGCTTGGAGATGGAGCCGATGGAGTAGCGCATCTCCGGGGTGGCGGGGAGCGCGGGATCTTTCTGGTCGAGGCCGATGTTGGCCAGGCCGTAGGCGTGGGTGTAGACGAGCTTGCCGCCCTGAAGGATGGCGAGCGAGACGGAAGGGCAGCCGCGCTCGGCCATGACGGCTGTGGCGACGCGATCAATGCGGGTTTGCAGGGTGGGATCGAGGGTGTTGACGGTGGTGGGGTTTTGAGCTGCGGCGACCGCTGTTGCGGCGATTGCGGCGACCGCTGATGCTGAGAATATCCGCCAGAATTTCATGGTCTATGCTCCGGGTTCCGTTTCAGGGAGTATACGGGGGCGGCGTGGGTTTGCGGCGGGCTGTTGGCGAGGGACGAATTCTGGCGGGATAGGGTAGCCTGACAGTGGCCCGCTCAAGATGGCGGGCGACCAACGACAGGAGCGCAACAGAGCGATGGAAAGATTGATCGAGGGGTACAGGCGTTTTCAAGAGGAGGTGTTTCCGGGTCGGCGGGATCACTTTCACCTGCTGGCGGAGATGCAAGCGCCGCAGTGGCTCTTCATTACGTGCTCGGATTCGCGGATCGTGCCAGACATGATCCTGCAGACAGAGCCTGGGGACCTTTTCATTACGCGGAACGCGGGTAACGTGGTGCCGGTTTCGACGGATGACGATGGGGCGACGGCGACGATCGAGTACGCGGTGGAGGTGCTGAAGGTGAAGCACGCGATCCTCTGCGGGCACTCGGATTGCGGTGCGCTGAAAGCGGCGCTGAACCGGCCGGACCCGGCGCTGATGCCGAAGGCGAGCCGGTGGCTGGGCCACGTGGAAGAGGCGTTCAGCTATCGGCAGCCGCTGAATCCAGCCGAAGGCGAGCACGCGGAGCTGGCGTCGCTGATCCGGGGCAACGTGGTGGCGCAGTGGCTGAACCTGAAGGCGCAGCCGGCGGTGCGGCGGGCGATGGAGCATGGAGCGCTGACGGTGCATGGGTGGTACTACGACATCCTGAGCGGTCGGATCGAGCAGTATGACGAGAAGCTGGGGAGGTTTTTTCCGCTTCTGGGGCAGAGTGAAGCAGGCGAGGGGTTGCGATAACAGACTAGTTGACAGACTGGTTGGTTGGGTTCAGGCTGGAGATGAGGGGGTGATTCGCATGGCGACGGAGATTGGGGCGTTTGAAGCGAAGACGAAGTTTTCCGAGATTCTGCGCAAGGTGAGCCAGGGGGAGCGGTTTACGGTGACGCTGCGAGGGCGGGTTGTGGCGGAGATTGCGCCGCCCGCGACGGCGATCAGGCCGGTGCCGCAGGATGTGATGGATCGGCTGAGGAATCCTAAAATCCACGGGATGACGCACGAGGATATTCGCGCCGCAATCGAAGAGGGGCGACCGTGAAGCTGGTTCTGGATGCCTCGATGGCGCTTGCCTGGTGCATTGCGCGGGTCAATCCCGAGGAGGCCGGGTTGGCGGTGGAGGCTTTGTCGGAGGTTAAGTTGCGCGGAGCGCTGGTTCCTGCGCTATGGTACGCGGAGATTGCGAATACGCTGCTTGTCTTTGAACGGGCAAAACGCCTGAACAGGAAGGATTCGGACGATTTTCTGGCGGATATGGGAAATCTGGGGATCGTGTCGGATGAAGTTCCGGCGTCGCAGGTGCAGTCTCGGGTTGTGGCGCTGGGTCGCTCGCATCTGTTGACCGCTTATGATGCTACGTATCTTGAGCTTGCGCTGCGCAAGGCGGCCACGCTGGCGACGTTTGATCGCCGACTGGCTGCGGCTTGTCGCGAGGCGGGGGTAGCGGTGTTCGGGGATGGGGGCTGAGTCTCCAGCTTTGTGGCGCGTGATGCGCCCGTGATGCGCCCGTGACGCGATAGACAGACTCAAGAATACTTGACAACAACTCACTCATCTATGAGAATGAGAGAGTACAGGAATACGAATTCTCAGGCAGGTAAACGACAGTCATGGCAAAAATCATCGGAATCGATCTCGGAACGACCAATTCATGCGTTGCGGTTCTTGAAGGCGGCGAACCCAAAGTGATTGCCAACGAAGAGGGCGCGCGGACGACGCCGTCGATCGTGGCGTTTTCGAAGAGCGGCGAGCGGCTGGTGGGCCAGGTGGCCAAGCGGCAGGCGATCACCAACCCGGAGAACACGGTTTTTTCGATCAAGCGGTTCATGGGCCGTCGGTTCAATGAAGTGAACGACGAGATGAAGATGGTTCCCTACAAGGTGCAGCAGCAGGGCGACCACATTGCGGTGCTGGCGCAGGGCAAGGAGTACACCGCGCCGGAGATTTCGGCGATGATCCTGCAGAAGCTGAAGAAGGCCGCGGAAGCCTACCTGGGCGAGACGGTGACCGAGGCGGTGATCACGGTTCCGGCTTACTTCAACGACGCGCAGCGGCAGGCGACGAAGGACGCGGGCAAGATTGCGGGCCTGGACGTGAAGCGCATTGTGAACGAGCCGACGGCGGCTGCGCTGGCCTATGGGCTGGACAAGAAGAAGGACGAGACGATCGCCGTCTATGACTTTGGCGGCGGCACCTTTGACATCTCGATTCTCGAGGTCGGCGAAGGCGTGATCGAGGTGAAATCGACCAACGGCGATACGCACCTGGGCGGGGACAACCTGGACCAGCGGATCGTCGAGTGGCTGATTGCGGAGTTCAAGTCGGAAGAGGGTCTGGACCTGGCCAGCAAGGGCAACGAGATGGCGCTGCAGCGGCTGAAGGACGCGGCGGAAAAGGCCAAGATCGAGCTATCGACGACGATGGAGACGGAGATCAATCTGCCGTTTATCACGGCGGACGCGACGGGGCCGAAGCACCTGGTGAGGAAGCTGACGCGGGCCAAGCTGGAGCAGTTGGTGGAGGACCTGTTGCAGCGTTCTCTGGAACCGACGAAGAAGGCGCTGGCCGATGCGGGGATCAGCCCGAGCCAGATTGACGAAGTGGTTCTGGTGGGCGGTCAGACGCGTATGCCGCGCATTCAGCACCTGGTGAAGGATATGTTTGGCAAGGAGCCGCATCGCGGGGTGAATCCCGATGAGGTGGTGGCGATTGGCGCGGCGGTTCAGGCGGGCGTGCTGGCGGGCGACGTGAAGGATCTGCTGCTGCTGGACGTGACGCCGCTGACGCTGGCAATCGAGACACTGGGCGGTGTAGCGACGCCGATGATTCCGCGCAATACGACGATTCCGACCAAGAAGTCGGAGACGTTTTCGACGGCTGCCGATAGCCAGACCGAGGTCGAGGTGCATGTATTGCAGGGCGAGCGTCCGATGGCGGCGCAGAACCGGACGCTGGGCAAGTTCAAGCTGGCGGGGATTCCACCGGCGCAGCGCGGCGTGCCACAGATCGAGGTCACCTTCGACATCGACGCGAACGGGA
>JAJZFR010000347.1 GCA_021805265.1 Acidobacteriota bacterium
TTGGCCGGGTCGGTGTTGTGGTAGCTGAAGACGCCGGCAATCGAAAGCAGCCGACCGATAGCGCCCTCGCGCAGCAACTGCTCCACGCGAACCCACTGTGGAGCCGTGTCTACCATGAACGCTTCGCCAATCTTCACGCCGGTGCTCCGCTCGACTTCGAGCAGGCGAGCTGCATCCGAGGCGTCCATGCCCAGAGGCTTTTCGCAGAGCACATGCTTGCCCGCCTCGGCGGCGCGGATGGTCCACGGCACATGTAGCTGATTCGGGAGAGGATTGTAGACAGCGTCGATCTCCGGGTCGGCCAGGAGTTCCTCATAGCTGCCATAGGCGCGGTCGATGCCGAGAGCCTCTGCGGCTTGGCGCGCGCGGCAAAGGTCGCGGGACGCGATGGCATCGACAGTAGTCATGGTGCCAGCCTGCATGGCCGGGATTACCTTCTCGATCCCGATTGCCGCCGTACTGAGCACACCCCAACGTATCTTTTTCATGATGCTGATGATAATAAAACCAGCGACCAATCCCGCGTCGGGAGTTGGTGCAAAACCGGTCACTCGGGACTCTTCCTGCATCGGGCGAAATACACGCTGTTTGGCTTGTCCATGCCTTGCCGTATAGTGTTGTGTGCAACCAGTTCAGGGAATTCTGCGCTGCGATTTTGATGTTTGCACAACTCCGCGTGACGGAAATACGGCCCAATCGGATGGTCGCGCGCGGTCGGAGCGAACACAAGTACCTTTGAGAAGTGGAGAAACCACACTGTATGGTCACCAAATCGACCACGAATCCCGCTGAGTCTCCGAGCTACCTGGGACCGTTCATCACGGTCACAGCGCTCTTTTTCATCTTCGGGTTCATTACCAACCTGAACATGGCTCTGGTGCCTCACCTGAGGTCGATCTTCGACCTGCCATTCGCGCTGGCCATGCTGGCGGAGTCGGCCTTTTTTCTGGCGTATTTCGTATTTTCCTCGCCGACCTCCAAACTGATTGAAATGATCGGCTACAAGCGCACGATGATTGTTTCGCTGTTCATTCAGGTGGTCGGCTGCCTCCTGTTTGTTCCGGCGGCAAAGATGGTGAGCTTTCCCCTGTTTTTGACTGCGGTGTTTGTGGTTGGCGCGGGGGTTACTGCGCTCCAGACTTCGGTCAACCCCTATGTGGCGATTCTAGGCCCGGAACACAGCGCGCCGGTGCGGCTCACTCTGGCCCAGGCGCTCAACTCGCTCGGCGGCAGCATCGCGCCGCTGGTTGCGGGCGCTTACATCCTCACCGATCCGGCAAAGATGTCCACCCAGGCGGCCATTGCCGATACCGTGCGCGGGCCTTATCTCGCGATCGCCGCCGGGTTGCTGATCCTCGGCTTCGCGGTCATGTTCATGCACCTGCCCGCGATCACCCAGACGCAGGCCTTCCGCCCGGCAAAGGCCGGCGATCCGATCCTCAGCCGCAGCATCTGGGGTTATCGCCACACGGTGCTTGGCGCATTGGGTATTTTTCTGTATGTCGGGGTCGAGGTTGGCCTCGCTTCCATTGCCGTGAACTACTTCAAACAGCAGGGCGTCAGCAGCGCGAAAACCGCTTCGTTTCTGGTTTCGCTCTATTGGCTCGGTGCGCTGGTTGGCCGTCTGCTCGGCTCATGGGTGCTCACGAAAATCAAATCCGGCAAGCTGCTAGGCGCCTTCGGCATCGCGGGCACCGCGATGATCCTCATCTCGATGGTCTCCTCCGGGCCGGTGGCCATCTGGACCCTGGTCCTGTGCGGATTCTTCAACTCGATCATGTTCCCCAACATCTTTGCCCTGGGCATTGCGGGCCTCGGGCCGATGACCAGCAAAGGCTCCGGGTTGATCATGACCGCCGTGGTCGGCGGCGCGATTATCCCTCCGCTGATCGGTTGGGTTGCCGACAGGGCGGGCATCCAGCACTCGTTTGTCATCCCCGCGCTCTGCTACCTGTACATCGCCTACTACGGCCTCTACGGCTCAAAGCCGAAGCGAACGATTACCGCCTGATCGCGCCGACGCAGGCCGTGCTATTGTGAAATTCCGAGGGGGATACCATCGCATGGCAGCCGGCGAATACGAAGCAGCAGAGCAAACCAACGTGCCCACACAGAGCGCAGCCGACGCCGTCTCGACCGTAGTCGCGAACATGGCCGAGGCGACCATCGACCTGCAACAGCAGGTGGCGCGGCTCCAGGCGCTGCTCGAGGTCTCCCGCCAGGTACACGCCACCACGTCTGAGGACGAGGTGCTGCGCTCTGTGCTGAGAATTGTCGTGCTCGAGCTGGAAATGGCTGGTGCCTGCTTCACGGGCACGGATTTCTCCTACGGCGAGGCACCCGACGCTTCGACCGCGCCCGAGGCGTGCCTGTTTCCCCTGCGGGATCACGAGGGCGAACTGCTGACCACGCTGGCCGTAGCCCCGCCGGATGGCCGCGCGCTTACGCTCTACGAAGTGGATTTCCTTCAGGGCCTCGCGCTTCAGGTCGGTGTTGCGGTTGAAAATGCGCGCAACTCCGAGCGGAATATCGAGTGGGCGCGCGTACAGAAAGATCTCGACGCGGCGCGCAATATCCAGCGTTCGCTGGTACCCCGGAGCATGCCCGACCTGCCCGGATTTTCCCTCGCCGTGCGCTCGGAAACCTGCTACGAAGTGGGCGGCGACTATGTGGACGTGATTGCGCTCGCCGCAGGCGACCTGATCCTGACCGTGGCCGATGTGGCGGGCAAAGGGCTGGCTTCGGCCATCATGGCCTCCAGTTTCCGGGCCGCATTCCGCGCCATGACGACCAGCGAAATTGCTCTCGAAACCCTCGCCCAGCGCATGAACCAGCATCACTGGCAGGAAGGCGAAGAAGCACGCCGCCGCTACGTCACCGCCATCCTGGTCCGGCTCGATGCGCAAAAGAATGAGCTGGTGATCGTCAACGCCGGTCACAACCCCGGATTTGTGCTGACCCCGGACGGTGAGCAGCGACAGATCGAGGCCTCCGGCACACCGCTCGGCATGCTCCCCGGCATCACGTACTCCACCGAACGAATCGCCTTCCCTCCGGGCAGCCGACTGCTGCTCTATACAGACGGGCTGACCGAGGCGTTTCAGGGCGAAGAAGAGTTTGGCCAGGATCGGCTGCTCGATGCATTTTCTTCAAGCCAAACCGCCAATTCCGATGCTATGCTCGATTCACTGTGGACTGCGATCCGGGAGTTTTCCGATGGCGGCCCACAGACAGACGACATGACGGCCCTGACCCTGATGCATGTGGCGTGAATGCAAGGGTTCCGAGCCTCGATGTATAGTTCTGAAATAGTTTTGAACGTGATTGCAGGATGAATCTGGTTGCACAATTCGATTGCAGTCGAACGCGGTCCCGGTCGATACGTTGTACAGCGAGAAGCACTCGATCCAGTCCGCAAAGGAACAGATGGATTTGATGAATTCAGCGAGCGCCAGCACGGTTGAAGTCAAGCTGCCATCCCGGATGGGCTACGAAAAAGTAGCCATGACCACGGCTGCCTCCGTCGCCAAGCTGATGGGCTTTGGCGAAGATCGCATCGAAGACCTGAAGACCGCCGTCGCCGAGGCCTGCATCAACGCGATCGAACACGGCAATCGGCTCAATGACAAACTCTCGGTCGGAGTGGTGCTGAGCACCGATGAAGACTCGCTCGAAATCAAGGTGATCGACGACGGAATCGGCCTGCAAAAGCAGCCCGCCCTGCCCAATATCGACCGCAAGATGCACGGCGAGGAAGATACGCGCGGCATGGGCATGTTTCTGATTCAGGCCCTCGTCGATGAGGCCGAATGGGTGGTCGGCACCTCCGGATCGAGCAGCTATGTACGGCTCCTCATCCGGCTCCACAAGCAGGAGATACAGTAATAGATTTCGCAAGAGATAGGGCCAGGACAGCCCAGACCACTACGCAGGAACAACCCAGGCAGAAACAACCCAGACGGAGAAAGAATCCAGTGCAGATTGAAACCAAATCCCGTATCGACCAACTCACTTCCCCCGCCGGCCACCCGGTCACGGTTCTCCGCTTTGAAGGCGACATTTCAAGCACCTCTCGCGATGCCGTCATCGGTGCCTATCAGGGACTCTCGAAGGAGACGGTAAAAGTCGTGCTGCTGGACTTCACCAAGGTCGATTACATCAACTCGAGCGGCATTGCCCTCGTGATCCAGATGATGATGGAGGCGGCCAATATGGGGCAGAAGGTCCACGCCTTCGGCCTCTCGGCGCACTTTCAGAAGGTCTTCACCATGGTCGGGATTACCAAGTACGCGCATCTGTTTGCCGATCAAACGGCTGCTCTGGCTGCGTTATAACCTCAATTTGATTCCGATTTCTTTCCGATTTTCTTTCAGGCGCAGCGCGAGCTGCGCCTTTTGTCCATTTTGCA
>JAJZFR010000331.1 GCA_021805265.1 Acidobacteriota bacterium
CGATTTTCAGCAGCGACGTTATTCCGAAGCGATCCAGCAGATTCACGCGGCGCAGAAGTTGAAGCCTGGTCTGCCGCGGCTGGGGAGTTTGCTCGGGTTGTCGGAGGCGGGGCTGGGCGACTATCGCTCAGCTCTGCCGCTGCTTGAGCCGTGCTTTCGCCAGACGGCGGACAGGCAACTGAATCGCATGTGCGGGTTGCAGCTTCTGCGGGTGCATCAGGGGCTGGATCAGGATGCGGATGCGGTCGAAGTTGCGCTTGCATTGAATCGACTCTATCCCGATGACCCGGAGGTTTTGTACCATACGGGTCGCGTCTTTGGCAGCTATGCCTATACGGTGATGGAGCGGCTGCACGACACGGCACCAAACTCGCTGTGGATGCTGATGGCGCAGGGCGAGGCCAACGAAAGCCAGAAGAACTACGAGGCCGCCATTGCTGCCTACCAGCATGTACTGGTGCTTGACCCGCAGCGTGCCGGGATTCACTACCGGCTGGGACGCCTCTATCTCGCGCGTTACAACGAAGCGCAAAAACCAGACGATCAGCAGTTGGCGATCAAGCAGTTTCAGCAGGAGCTTGCTCTCGATCCAAGCGATGGGAATGCACGCTATGAGGTCGCGAATCTGGAGGCGCAGACGGGCAAGCTCGATGATGCCCGCGCGGAGTATCAGGCGCTGGTGAAACAGATTCCGGATTTCGAGGAGGCGCTGGTGGGCCTGGCCGGACTCGATGTGCAGTCGGGAGAGTTCGCTGCGGCAGTACCGCTGCTGGTCCACGCGACGGAGTTGCGTCCGGGCGACGAAGTGGCCTGGTACCGGCTCTCAGTGGCTCGGCGCGGGGCTGGCGATACGGCTGGCCAGAAAGAGGCACTGGCCATGTTTCGTAAGCTGCACAGCGCCGCGCCAACGACGATACCGAAGCCAGCGGACAGCAACGAACTGACGCCGCAGGCGCTGGGCAAATTGGACAAGCTGGAGAATCAGGACGCGCAGCCGTGACCGGGCAGTCCGCAAGGCAGCGGATGAGGATCAGCAAACGCGGGAGTAGCCCAAGCCCATAATCGCGGCGGTCTTTTCAAGAGTGCTGGCGACGTGCCCGACGCCGACTGCGCAGTGGTGCGCTGGCCCCTGCGCGTTCCAGGCTTCGACGAAACCCCGCGCCCCGAGCGGGAATCGGTAGCGGCTGTTGGTGTTGCCGATTTCGAGAATTGGCCCGGCGACGCTTTCGCCTTCGGCGACGACCAGTTTATAGCGCTTGTGGGCGTCTTCGACGACCGAGAGCAGGGTGACTTGCCCGTGCCTGACCGACATCTCGACCGAGAGTCCGCTGCCGACCTTGCCGTGGTAGACATCGAGCGGACGCACTTTGGTTCGGCCCTGGGCGATGGCGATGTGTCCTGGTCCATCGTGCCCCATGAGGACAAGATCGTCGGTGAAGTCGATGGCGTAATACTCGGTGAAGGAGCCGCCCGCGCCAAGAATATCCATGATCTTCATCGCGATTGCATTTTTGACTTCGTACTCGCCAGCGACGGGAATGTGGCGCGCGGTGAGCATGGATGTGCCGAGGATGATGGAACTCATGGTGTCTTCGTTGGCGGGGTTTCCAGTGCCTTTGTAGTAGTAGGCGAGGGCGTCGAGCTGGTGACGCTCGACGAGGTGATCGAGCGCGAGCGAAGTGCGCGCGGCGCGTTGCAGCTCGGTCGCGGAACAGTCGGGCTGGATGTCAAAAGATGTCTCGAATTCCGCGATGCGGCGAGTTGTTTCTTCGGCTGAGATTTCGGCGACGAGCGCGCTGAGTTCGTCGACTTCGAGCAGCTCGACGTGGATGCCGAAGGCGATGGAAATCAGGGTCACGTCGGTCATGATGTCGAGCATGCCGCTGTAGTAGTGGCCCATCAGGCCAAGCCGCGCCTGGGCGAGTGTGCTCATGACCTCAGCGGCGGCGAGCCACTGGTTGATCTCACGCAGGGTTGGCGCGTCCTCGAGCATGCCGGTGACCTGATGGAAGGGAATGGCGGCGCGTTGGAAGAGGTTGGCAATCTCTGGCGCGGGACAGGCCGAGCACCAGGCGAGCCATTGGCCGGTCATGGCGGTGCGGTCGTCGAGACGGTTGAAGGCGGCGTAGTCGATCGCCGGGCCAGGCTGAAGATTGAGCACGATGACGGGCACACCCGCGCGGCGAACGAGGGGCAAAACGGTGTTCGACAGCGCGTAGGTGGTGAGGTACAGGAAGAGCACGTCGATCTCTTCGCTGCGCGAGCGGGTGGCCGCCTGGTGCGCCTGCTGCGGGGAATCGACAAGCCCGAGGTCTATGACTGCGACGCCGGGGCGCGCAATGGATTGAGCCACGCGCTGGACATAGCCTTCGAGCTGTTCCCTGAGGCCGGGGAACTGGCTCCAGTAGGCTTCGAGTCCAAGGCCGCAGATTCCGACGCGCAGCCGCTGAGTATCCACCATTTCCGCTCCTTTGCTTGTGCCGCTCACTGCGCTTTGCCCGTTTCAGGCAAGATAGAAGACCTCGTCCATCATGGCAAATCGCTCGCCGGGGCGGAGACCTTCGACGGGCGCAAAAAACGGCGCCATCGCCTGTTGCCAGCGGAGATTGACGGGGTGGTTTTCGAGCGCGCGCCAGGTTGCGTCAAAGTCCTCAGTGCGCAGGGTGAGCACCAGAAGATCGTCGCGGCGGAAGATAGAGTATTCGCTGATGCCGGCACGTTTCAGCAGCGCAAGCATCTCGGGCCAGACGGCGCGATGCGCGGCTTCATAGGCGTCGGCGGTGCCGGGGAGCAGTCGAAGCTGGAAGGCGTAGCGCTTCACCAACTCACCACGGAGACGGCGAACGGTGCCAGCCGGACGGTGTTGCCGGCGACGCTTTCAGCGCGGGCCGGGCTGTCGCCGGTCGCCTGGTCCACGGTCATGAGACGAGCGCCCGCGGCATCGGGAACGGTAACGGAAACCGCGTGATTGTGACGGTTCACGAGCAGCAGCTTTTTCCCGTTGGGGGTCTGGAATCCCTGGGCGATGACGTCTTTGCCGTCGGGCTTACCGGCAGCGACCTGGATGTTGGTTGCGACGAGTTTGTCGCCGGAGTGGAAGTTATCGTGGATCAGCTTGAGCACCCAGAAGCGGGCGTTGGGCTGGTTGTTGCGCCAGTTCATCATGCTGACGCTGGGGAACTGCGTGGGGTAGCCGATGAGCTGCGATTCGCCGATGACGTCGATCTGTTGCCGGGACAGTTCGATGTAGAGATAAGCGTAGAGTGCGCCGGCGAGATTCCAATAAGCGTCGGGCGGAGGCGTCTTGTCGGCGGCGGTGTTGTCGGTGGGCAGGATGACGCCCAGCTCGTCGCAGTCGGTGCGCGTGGCGGGCGAGAGGCGCTTGCGGATGGCCTCGATGTAGCGGACGGTCGAAAGAAATCCGTCGGCCTGGTCGAAGAAGGAATACTGCCAGCTATCGAGGGTCTGGCCCGCGATGGGCGAAGCGTAGAAGTGGTAGGAGATCATGTCGAGCGGGATGCCGGGCTGGTGATGCGCGGGATTGAGGAAGTACTCGAAGTCGTCGGGATTGTGGCCGGGGATGGCGAGCGCGAGGCCGACAAACTTTGTGTTGGGCGAGACTTTGTGGATTGCGCTGACGATGGCGTCGTAGCGCTCGGTGTACTGCCGAGGCGTCATGGAGTGTTCAAAGTCAACCTCGTTCAGGACCTCCCAGTAAGGAATGTTGTAATGGTGCCCGGAGTTGTGGCGAAGGCCGTTTTCGTCGGTGAATCCGCCGTTGACGTACCAGCCAACGAGGCGCGCGTAGTAGTCGCCGAGTTCCTTGCCGGAGGGGTCGCGTAGCTCGGTGCCTTGCGTGTAGTTCCAGGTGACTTTGTTGGGGTCGGCGGGATAGGGAACGGGCTTGTCGGTCTTGAAGAGCCAGGTGGGAATGGTGCTGAAGTTGAGGATGGTGGAGTGGCCCGCAGTGGCAGCCATGAAGTCTTCGGTCATGGGATCGATGAGGGAGAAATCCCAAGAGGTTTTTTGCGGGGTGGGCGGCTCGAGTTCGGCGACGCCGAGGCGCGGATAAGGCAGCCAGGGGACGTAGCGGACGTAATCGGCACCAAGCTGCTGGACGGCCTGGTATGCGGCTTTGCTGAGGGGATTGCCGGGGCGCAGCGGCGGGTTCACTACGATCTGGAATGTGGAGGAGGAACGCGAGACGACGTCAGTCTTGTCCCAGTGGACCTGAGCGGTCAGGGTGGGGACCGCGGTCTGTGCCAGGCTGGCTCCCGAGGACGCTGCAATCATCAACGTTGGAAGGATCGATGCTGCGAGACGGTAGAGGGCATTTCGGCTGCTCATATTGCTTGTTTCTCCTTGCGTCTGGAGTTCGCGGATGCGCAGAGGGTTTGCGCCA
>JAJZFR010000066.1 GCA_021805265.1 Acidobacteriota bacterium
CGGTATCTCCACCCAGCTTTCCCTGGTCAAATCCCAGCAGACGGCGCTGATCGGCGTTATTGCCGCTCTCGGCTCAGGCAGCCTCTTCGACAAACTATAGCCATTCCTGCCATAGCCAGCTTATTTCACTCCTCTTTGTTGATTTCCCTCGCCTTTCGCCGACCTATACTGGTAGGCGAAAGGTTTTCCATGTTTGCAGCTCTGCGGTTTCTGTGGAATGCGACCCGAGGTCATCGCCTGGCTCCTTGGCGCAGCGACTTCATCAAGTGGCGTATCGAGACCTTTTCCGGCCAGAAGGCGGAGACTCTTGCCTTGGCCGATGTCTTTCGCTTTGCCTGGTCCACCCGCGCGGAGCTGCTCCGGTTCCTGGCCTGGACTGGAACCATCGAGCGCGCGACCCGCCGTCAGGGATAAACGTGGCAGAGCACCTTGGATAGTCGAGAGAAAACATTGGCCGGAGACGAGTGGATTGTGAATCGACGAGAGTTTTCCCGCAGCGTGACTGCGTTGTGCATGGCCGGGATTGGATCGGCGAACGTGCATGCGTTGCTTTCCCACAAGAAGAAGCTGCAGCCTGCGCCTCCGGCAGTCGCTCCGCCTGATCTCTCCGTATCGGGTGCCAATTCGTTGCGCAGCCATGGGGCCAGCCTGCCGGTGGGTTGCGCCGTTGTTCCTTCGCTGCTCGATATCGAGGGAGCGAGTGCCGGCAAAACCAGCGATCCGTACACCCGGACGGTGCTCGATCAGGCCGGGATTCTGGTCGCGGAAAATGCCATGAAGTGGTCCAGTCTCCGCCCCACGCCTGCCGGGTATAACTTCACCGAGAGTGACCGCTTGTTTGCTTTTGCCAAAGTGGGCGGGCAACAGGTACGCGGGCACAATCTCTGCTGGCATGAACAGTTGCCGAGCTGGTTTGGTTCCGTCGCCACCGGCGAGAATGCGGCGTCGCTGCTCACCCAGCACATTGCAACCGTGGCTGGCCGTTACGCAGGCCGTGTGCAAAGCTGGGACGTCGTCAACGAAGCCGTTCATCCGCCGGATGGTCGTCCCGACGGGTTGCGCAACTCGCCCTGGCTCGAGTTGATAGGGCCGGACTATATCGAGCTTGCCTTCCGAACTGCGGCGCAGGCCGATCCCCAGGCTAGACTCGCCTACAACGATTACGACATCGAGCTGGATACGCCCGAGCAGGAGGTCAAGCGCGGACAGGTTCTCCTGCTGTTGCGGCGTCTCCATGCGCGTGGCGTTCCGGTGCAGGCCATGGGAATTCAAAGTCATCTCCAGGCCACAGGCCCACGCCCCGGCACGGGCCTGGTCACCTTTATCCGCCAGCTTGCCGCTCTGGGCATGGACGTATACATCACCGAGATGGACGTGAATACTCGCGCTCTGGTGGGTGATCCCGACGCGCAGGACGATGCCGTCGCCGCCGTCTATCGCGACTATCTTCGATTGGTTTTGCCCGAGCCGAACATGAAAGCGCTGCTCACCTGGGGCATCTCCGATGCGCATACCTGGCTGAACACCTCGAAGCAGCCCTGGGCGCAGCGTCCCGACGGCAGCCCACAGCGCCCGCTTCCGTTCGACGATCACTACCAGCCGACCAAAGCCTTTTTTGCCATGCGAGATGCGCTCGATCTGCCCAGGAAACCGGCCTCGCGGTTGGATATGCCAACCCCGCCACATGCTGTGAGTGGTCCATTTGCGCCGTTTGCCGTACCCGGAAGTCCAGTCCAAGGAAGTCCAGGGTCTGCGCCACAGAAGCCGTGAGTTTCTGGTAGTCTTCTCGCCCTGTCCCGCATCCGTACCCGTAATCCACCCGGAGAATGGTTCCAACGAATGATCCCTGCGTTCTGGAAATACGTTCATTCATTCGCGATTGCCGCGCGGACCGGATTTTTGTCTGCGCTGCTTCTCGCGGTGATCTGCCACCCGATCGCGCCCGCGCAGCAGTTGCCTCCCCCCGAACCGCCGCAGGCTCTGCCCGGCAGCGCCGAGCCGGTCGAAACCCTTCGCGTTACCACCAATGAAGTGCTTGTGCCCACTCTGGTCGAGCGCGGTCCGGGCGAAGTGGTCTACGGATTGAAACCCTCCGATTTCGAGCTGACCGACAACGGCGTCCCGCAGAAGCTGCGCGTCGAGGAGGAGATGGACACAGCTCCCGCGGCACTCGTGGTCGCCATCGAACAGGGCCGCAGCGCAGCCCTCCAGTTCGACAAGCTGGCCAAACTGGGGCCGCTGCTGTCCATCTTTCTGGGCAATGGAAAGGGCGAAGTGGCGCTGGTTGGCTTTGACAGCACTCCGCAACTCCTGCACGACTTCACCCGTTCGGGCGACGACCTCGATGATCCGCTGAAACATCTTCAGCCCGGCGACGGCGGCGCTGCCATCCTCGACACCGTCGGCTATGCCGTGCAACTGCTCGAGTCGCAACCGCTCCAGTATCGCCGCGTTCTCCTGCTCATCAGCGAAGAGCGCGACCACGGCAGCAAACACACCCAGCCGGAGAAGCTGGTCGAGCGCATCGGGGCCAGCAATGTACTGGTGCTGAGCCTGACCTACTCGGCCTCCCGCGCCGAGTTCCTCCACGACCTCAAAGACAGCGGTGACCAGCGCATCCTGAGCATGGTCGGCACACTCTTCATGGCCGTCCAGGCGCTCAAGAAGAACGTGGCGCGCGAGCTTGCCGTCATGAGCGGCGGCGAGTATGCGCCATTTACCCGCGACAAGGCCTTCGAGGAGCGCGTCACCGAGGTTGCCCAGCACGTCCACAATCGCTACCTGCTCAGCTTCAACCCCGAGCAACCCGCGCCGGGCCTGCATACCCTCCGCGTACGCCTCACCCAGGATTACGGCGCACAAGTGGTTGCGCGCGCCAATTACTGGGCAAATCCGGAGCCATGACCGTTTCCCGCAACTGTGGCAATGCAGGGGCGTTTCATGGTAATCTTGCTGGAGACATTGAGACTGATTTGATCAATAACTTTGGTCAACTGATGAGGAGTAACAATAAAGCTGTGTTGGCAACCGCTACCAAATCCGAACTGATCGAACGCTTTCGCACCCATGACTCTGACACCGGTTCGCCCGAAGTGCAGATTGCAATCCTGAGCACGCGCATCCGCGAGCTGAACGAGCACTTCAATACGCACAAGAAGGATCACGCATCCCGCCGTGGCCTGCTGATGTTGGTCAGCAAGCGTCGTCGTCTGCTGGACTACCTCAAGGCGCACGATGCGGATCGCTATCGTGAAGTGATCTCCAAGCTGGGCATCCGCAAGTAAGCGAAAAACATTTGAAGAGGATTCGCCGAGACCGTGAAGTGGTCAGGGCTGCTGTCGTGAACTCGTCGAGCAGTCGGGGTGTATCTGTCGAATGGAACCTGAATGGAATCATGGACGGCTCGCAGTACGAAGAAGGTTTCGTACGCGGGCCGTTTTTTCCAGCAGGTGGTCCAGCCCACATCCTCACCTCGCCCCTACGCATCCTCATGCCGATTCATCTTCGGCACCCAGGTTTCCCAAGTGAAAAAATGAAAAGAGGACGTTATGAAGCATGAAGTAACCGTTGAACTCACCGGAGGCAAGCGCCTGGTCTTTGAGACCGGACGCATCGCCAAACAAGCCTCCGGAGCCGCATTTGTGACCCTCGGCGAGAGCGTCGTCCTGGCCACCGCAGTGGCCTCGCCAGACCCGAAAGAGGGTATTGATTTCTTCCCGCTCACCGTGGATTATCGCGAATACGCCTACGCGGGCGGACGCATTCCCGGAGGATTCATCAAGCGTGAAGGCCGCCCCAGCGAAAAGGAAATCCTCACCTGCCGCCAGATTGATCGCCCCATCCGTCCGCTCTTTCCCGAGGGCTTCCGCAACGAGACCCAGGTGATTGCGCTGGTCATGTCTGCAGACAAGGAAAACGACCCTGACGTGGTCGGCATCAACGCCGCAGGCTGCGCTCTCGCGCTCTCTGACATTCCCTTCGGCGCAACCATCGGTGCCGTGCGCATCGGTCGCGTAGACGGCGTATTCCTCGTCAACCCGACCTATGAAGAGCGCAAGGCAAGCACCATGAACATCATCGTCGTCGGCCACAAGGACGGCATCACCATGATTGAAAGCGGCGCAAAGGAAGAGTCGGAAGAGAACATCCTCGCCGCTATCGAATTTGCCCATGAAGAGATCAGGAAGATCGCTGCCGCAATCGACCAATTGGTCGCCCTCGCGGGCAAGCCAAAGCGCGCTTTCTCGGCCCCGGTCGAGGATACCGACTACTACAACGAGCTTTTTGCCAAGGTTGGGGATCGCCTCAAGGATGCCCTCGACACCAAAGCGCACTCCAAGACCGAAAGCTACAGCATGATCAAGGAGATCAAGGCGGAACTGGCCAAGGGCCTCC
>JAJZFR010000039.1 GCA_021805265.1 Acidobacteriota bacterium
GTTGCACTTCGTTGTTGAATCCGCCCCCGAAAATCGCAACCGTTTGACCCAATGCCCAATGCCGCCGTATCCTCCAGTGGTTTGCCGGTTACGAAAGCTGGTTACGGAAACTGGCTACGAGAGCCGGCTGCGAAAGCAAGTCGCGGAAGCTGATCGCTGGCCTCGCCCCCGCGCACTCTCGCCGTCAGCGCGGAAGGAACCCTCGAATGGCAACTGAATCCGACAGCAAGTTGGCCGCAACCGCGGTCCCGAACCGAGCATTGGCAGGGAATCCAGCTTGCTCCGGGCAACCGAACGAGCAACCGCCCAGCCAGTCGCCAGGGCAACCGCCCAGCCAGCCGAAACCGACGCAACCCATGCTGATTCGCCAGGCTGCTGTGCTGGGCGCGGGCACCATGGGCGCGCGCATTGCCGCGCATCTGGCCAACGCCGGCCTGCCCTGTCTGCTGCTCGACATGGTGGACATGATTCCGCAAAACACCCCTGCGGCGGCTCCCGCCGGCCAAAGAAATCGCCTCGCCGCGGCAGCTCTCGATGCGCTGCTGAAAGCGCGCCCCGCAGCCTTTTACCATCCCGCCGCGGCAGCCCTGGTCACCGTCGGAAACTTCGACGACGACCTGCCGCGCCTCGCGCAATGCGACTGGGTGATCGAGGCCGTCACCGAAGACCTGGCCATCAAGACTTCCCTGCTCCGGCGCGTTCTGCCCCATCTTGGCCCCGAGACGCTGCTCACCACCAACACCTCCGGCCTGCCCGTCGCGAGCATCGCCGACCATCTGGGCGAGGCCATGAACGCCTCGGTGCGCAGCCGCTGGTTTGGCACACACTTCTTCAACCCGCCGCGCTACATGAAGCTGCTCGAGGTGATTCCCACCCGAGACACCGACCGCACGTTGCTGGCCTCCTTCACCGCCTTTGCCGACCGCAATCTCGGCAAACAGGTGGTCGAGGCCAAGGACACCCCCAACTTCATCGCCAACCGCATCGGCGTGGCCAGCATGTTCCAGTCGCTCTCGCTCGTCCAGCAGCAGGGCCTGACCATCGAAGAGGTGGACGCGCTCACCGGCGCGGCCATTGGCTGGCCGCGCACGGGCACCTTTCGCCTGGCTGACATGGTCGGCATCGACGTGCTGGCCCACGTGGCGGGAAACTTTCGCGAGGCAGAACCCGATAGCGCCCCGCTCAAGCTCATCCGCACAATGGTCGAGCGGCGCTGGCTGGGCGACAAGACCGGCCAGGGCTTTTACAAAAAGGAAAAAGGCGCAGGCGGCACTGGAATCCCAGACCAGCGCTTCGCGCTCGATCTCGCGACGCTCGAATATCGACCTATGGCGCGAGCCAAACTGGCCGCCCTCGAAATGGCGAAGAATCTCGCCAGCCTGCCCGAGCGCCTGCGTATGCTGCTGGCCGCCGACCCTGCAAAAGACAAGGCCGCCGCGTTTCTGTGGCCCATGCTGGCTGCCCTGTGGAACTACAGCGCCGAGCGCATCGGCGAGGTTGCGGAGAGCGGCGCAGAGATTGACCGCGCCCTTTGCGCCGGTTTCAACTGGCAGCTCGGCCCCTTTGCCATGTGGGACGCGGTGGGCGTCGGCAGCTCCCTGGCCCGCATGAGGGAGTTGGGCCTGGCCATCAGCCCGCGCGTGGAAGCGATGCTCGCCGCAATGGCTTCGGCAGGGGTCACCGCCTGGTACGCGCCCGACGGCAAGGCGTTTTATCAGCCAGCCACCGGTCGCTACCAGCCGGTCGCCGAAGCCCTCGGTCATGCATCCATCGCCAACTTCCGCGCCGCCTCGGCAAGATCGAAGGGCGTCCTCCGCAGCAATCCCGGCGCCTCGCTGGTCGATCTCGGCGACGGCGTCGCATGTATCGAGCTCCACTCGCTCAAGTCGGCGATAGGCGGCGATGTGGTCTCGCTGGTCAGTTGGGCGCTCGCTCCGTCGAGCGATGCAGTGCGCAACTTCAGCGCTTTTGTCATCACCAGCGACGCGGAGAATTTTTCCGTCGGTGCCAACCTGATGCAGTTGCTGCTGGCCGCGCAGGAGGGCGACTGGGATGAGGTGAATCTCGCCATTCGCGGATTCCAGCGCATGACCGCTGCGATCAAGTTCTGCCCGCGCCCGGTGGTCGTCGCGCCGCATGGCCTTTGCCTGGGCGGCGGCGCGGAGATGAGCCTTCACGCGGCGCAGCGGCAGCTTCACGCCGAAACCTACATGGGCCTGGTCGAGGCGGGCGTTGGCCTGATCCCCGGCGGCGGCGGCACCAGAGAAATGGCCCTGCGCGCTCACGATCTCGCGGCCTCGATCGCCCCGCCCGAGCCGCGCGACCCACCCGCAAAATTCGCTCAGTCCGGCGAATACTCGACGGCGCTCAAGCGTGCGCTCGAGCTGATCGCCATGGCCAAAGTCTCCACCTCTGCGGCGGAGGCGCGCGATCTCGGCCTGCTCAATCCTGCCGACCGCGTCACGCTCAACCGCGAGCGCCTTCTGCTCGACGCTAAGACCCAGGCGCTCGCGCTGGCCGCGGTTGGCTACGCTGCGCCCCAGCCACGCAGCAGGGTTTCCGTAGCCGGCGAGTCAACCCTCGCCACGCTCGAAACCGGCATCTACCTGATGGGCCAGGCCGGTTTTGCCTCCGAACACGACCAGAAGGTTGCGAGAAAGGCTGCCTTTGTGCTCTGCGGCGGACGCCTCAGCCCCGGCGCACTGGTCAGCGAACAGTATCTGCTCGACCTCGAACGCGAAGCCTTTCTGTCGCTCTGCGGCGAGCGGAAAACTCTCGAGCGCATTGCGCACACGCTCAAAACCGGAAAGCCTCTGCGCAACTGAAAGATCGGCTCAATCTATGCTCGGTTTTCTTTCCAACTCGGCGTCCCTCAAGCTCGCGCTCGCCGCGCCGGCGCTCTTCCTGTGTTTGCCGTCTGCTGGTGCGGCGATCTCAGCGGTTCCGCAGTCCACGCCGGTTTCACCGACAGGCACCGACCGGGAGAGCAGCTCGATGCTCTCCACCGGAACCCTGCTCGTCAACGGTGCGCCCACAGCCTTTGTGATTCGCCGGCTGCCAGTCTCTTCGTTTCCAGCATTGCCGGATCAGATCGCCGCCGAGTTGGCAGCGCGCAACTGCATGATCCCGCAGACCTGGCAGGCGCATCGACCGGAAAACGTGGTCGAGGGCAGCTTCGAGCGCTCCGGCTCTCAGGATTGGGCGATCCTCTGTTCCGCTAACGGTCAAACATCCCTGCTGGTCTTCTTCGCGAGCGGGTCTGCCAACCAACCCGTTGCGCTCGCACACAACGCCGAACTTTCCCGGCTTCAGCCACACAATGCGTCGGGAGAACTCGGCTTCAACTGGGGCATCGACGCAGCCACGCCAAAGCAATTGCACGATGCCCTCGATGGCCGGCAGCAACCCAACCACGACAGCATAGCCGACAGCGTGATTGATAGGACAACGCTCTATCACCTTTACAGCAACGGAAAATGGGTTCAGTTTCGCGTGGACGAGTAACCCCGAACAGGAATCCAACCAGTAGGAGTCCGGTATGCAACAGGCAGTCATCGTCAGCGCAGTTCGTACCCCGGTCGGTCGCTCGGGCAAGGGCGTCTTCGCCACCACTCGACCGGAAGACCTGGCCGCAGCAGCCATTCGCGGTGTGCTCGAGCGAACCCCGCAGCTCGACCCCGCCGAACTCGGCGACCTGGTGCTCGGCTGCGCCATGCCCGAGGGCGAGCAGGGCTGGAACATCGCTCGCTACGTGGTCTTCCGCGCGGGCCTGCCCATCGAGATCAGCGCGATGACCGTCAATCGCCTCTGCGCCTCGGGCATCGAAGCTATCTCGCAGGCCGCCATGCGCGTCCAGACCGGAGCAGCCTCCGCCGTGCTCGCAGGCGGCGTCGAATCCATGAGCATGATCCCCATGAGCGGCAACAAGCCAAGCCCGAATCCCTGGCTTGCCGAACACTATCCCGCCGCACTGCTCACCATGGGACTGACCGCCGAGCGCGTCGCGCAACACTACGCAGTATCGCGCGAGGATCAGGATGCTTTTGCGCTCGAAAGCCACCGTCGCGCAATCGCCGCCCAGGCAGCGGAAAGATTTGCTGATGAGATCGTGCCCGTCACCGTCTCGACCACAGCACCCACCGACAAGCCCTCGAAACCCGCACTCGCCGAAACCGTAATCCGCAACGACGAAGGCCCACGCGCCGACACCTCGCTCGAAGCTCTGGCGCGATTGAAGCCGGCCTTCCTGGCGAACGGCACCGTCACCGCCGGCAACAGCTCGCAGACATCGGACGGTGCCGCCGCGACCATCGTCATGAGCGAAGCGCGCGCCCGTGAGCTGGGCATCGCGCCGCTTGCCCGCTTCGTTGGCTATGCGACCGCAGGATGCCTGCCCGAGGAGATGGGCGCGGGGCCGATCTTCGCCATTCCCAAAGTTCTGAAACAGTGCGGCCTCACCCTCAACGACATCGACCTGATCGAGTTGAACGAGGCCTTCGCGTCGCAATCGCTTGCCGTCATCCGCGAGCTTGGCATCGATCCGGCGCGCGTCAACGTCAACGGCGGAGCCATCGCGCTAGGCCACCCCCTGGGCTGCACCGGAGCGAAGCTCACCGCGACAATTCTCGCTGAAATGGGGCGACGCAAAGCGCGCTACGGAATGGTTACGATGTGCGTCGGCGGAGGCATGGGCGCTGCGGCCATCTTTGAATCGATGCTTTGAAGCACTCCGGGGATCGCTCGATCAGGGCTGCGCTGCAATCGTCGCTTCGGGGTTCCAGTTGTCCGCGCCAGCGAGAAATTTTCGCGGCCCGTATTGCTCAGCCTGCTCGGCGGTCAGAATGTGCGTGTGTGGATCGCGGTCTTTCCGTGACGCGCCCGATCCGCTCGCGACCGGCCCGTTCGCGCCCGGCCCGCTGGAGTCGAACTCGGCGTAATAGGCCGTATCGAGCGAGTGCGTCTTCCCCGGCGTCCACTCGCGCCATCCTGCTGGATCGATCTGCGCGCCCATCCACGTGTGCAGATAGATGACCGTCGAATACGGCCGCCAGGGACGGCCCAGATACACCTTGCCCGACGCTTGCGGATCGCCAGTCAGAGTGCAGCGGTTCAACACATAGCCCGAGTCTTCGTCTGGATAATGCTTCGACTGCGCGGTGATGAATCCGCCGGAATGCGGCGTACTGTGAATTTCGCAGTGATCGAAGACAGCTTTGCCATCGCCAAAGATGAAATCGACATTGCCCTCGATGTAGCAATTGGAAAAATACTGTCGCGCGGGTGTGCAGCTTGCCCCATCCGGCGAACAATTTCGACTGCCCGCATAGACCGTATCCTGGTTGCCCAGGAGGCGCACGTGGTCAAAAATCGCGCGGTCGCCTTTCACCATGAGCGCAACCGCCTGCGAGCCAACCGGTATCTGCGCATGCGTACGGTTGAAGTCGTTCGCGAAGGTGAGGTTTTCCGCCAGAAAATTATCCGCCAGAACATTCACGGTGGCCGAGTGGAGTGTGCCTCCGTTCGCGCCGGCGCTGCGATCATTCACCACCACGGTCTCGGATGGATCGGTGCCGCGCAGTCGAACATTGGGCTTGATCACGGTCAACACCTCGCGATAGGTTCCCGGCGCAACCTGGACCACCCCGCCATCGCCCGGAAGCGCGTCGAGCGCCTGCTGAATCGAGTAGTAGTCGGCGCTGCCGTCGGCGGCTACATAAAAAGTCTTGTCCGCTGCAGGCGTTTCGCTGGCCATCTCCGGCGCAGTATCCAGCGATGGAAAGGACGCATAACGCGTGGAACACGCAATCGAACTTCCCGCAGTCGCGCCGGGCGTTTCGGTCGCGGTAACGTCACTGCCAGTTGGCGCGAGATTGCCCCGTCGTGGACCGATCATAATCGCCGCATCGCTTGCGTTCATCACGGAATGGGACTGGTCGTCGGCAAAGACGTTATCGAGGGTCAACCCCAGTTTGTGCTGCGCATCCAGCCCCTGAAAGGTGTATCGCCCCGCGCTTTCTATATGCACGTCGCTCAGCGTCACGTCGCGATACTCGGGCAGAAGGTTGCCCGCGCGCGTGGTATAGATCGGAGTAAAAACCAGCGGATGCGCCACATTGCGAATGCACACATCTTCGTAGCGAACATTCTGGACCAGACCACCCCGGCTGCGATCCGATTTGATGCGAATCCCGTTGTCCGCGCCGTCGATGGTGAGGTCGCTTACCAGCAGGTGATCCACCCCCCCATTGGTCTCGCTGCCAATCGACATCCCATGCCCGGTGTAGAAGTGATTGTGAATCACGGAAATGTGCGAGGCCGGGCCGCTGCTGTTCGCTTTGACTGCAACATCGTCATCTCCGGCATGAATCGCGCAATGCGTGATGGTCACGTTGCGCGACGCGCCCGGATCGATGCCGTCGGTATTCCGCGCGGTGCGAGGCGTCATGATCTTTACGCCCCACGCAGTGAATCCATCGGTCTGGTTCACGGCGACATGAAATCCTGGCGAGTTGCGCAGCGTGATGTTGTAGAGGACGAACCCGTCGGCATGGCGCAGCACGATCATCCATGGAACACTCTGGTTCAGGTCGCGCACCTTCGCATCGTGGGCGAGATCCCACCACGATACTTTTTGACCCAGCAGTTTCGCACCACCCCGGCCATCGATCGCACCGGCACCCATCACGCCGCTGTTGGTCACATTCTCAGCACTGATCAGCGGCTTGCAGCCGTGCCCCTTCTGCGCAACCACACCACAGCTTCCCGGCGTCAAGTCATAGAGGCGCGGATCACGCGACGCAGCCAGCACCGTGCGCGCATCGACCACGAGCGTGACTCCGCTGCGCAACTCGATCGGCCCGCTGAGAAATACATTGTCCTCGCCAGCCGCGCGCAACACTACGGCCTTGCCGCGAGCGCAGCGATCAAGCGCCTGCTGAATGCGCTCTGTATCGAGACGAAGTTCCTCGACATCGGTGAGTCTGCCATGATCGGCATGGAGATGAGCATCGAGCGTCTGGCATGCCGCTGGCTCGTGAGGCTCGATCACGGTCCGCGTGTCCTGAGCCTGCAGAGTTACTGTGGAGAGAAAAAGAGCAACCAAAACAAAACGCATCCAGCCTCCTCGATCCTCAGCCTGTCTGCTGCGCACTCCGGAGAGGCGCAGGACGCTTCTCTGGCTCAGCACCAGAGTGGACAGACCACACAAGCACTACCTGTATAGCTCTACTGCACGCTTCCAGTCAACATGATCCATCGTAATACCGCTTTGCAATCGAAGGCGATTGAGGATTTCGATACACTCTGGCGGAAACAACCCTGGCGGAGCATCTTTCAAGTATCTAAAAAATATTCCTTTGTGGTATGACCACATGGCGCTTGCGAGAGTATGATCGATAGGCAGTAAAAATCAGAAAACATGCGCGAGGAATCTTCCGTGATCCAATTTGATCGACAACTTTATCGTTCTCTGGTTCTTGTAACTCTCTCCCTTGGTTGCCTGCTCGCTGTGTCTACAGCGCTTTGTGCCGCGACGACCTGCGACCCTCGCGCCTACGGTGCAAAAGCCGACGGCGTTACCAAGGATACGGCGGCAATTCAGCAGGCGATCCATGCCTGCGCGGCAAAGGGCGGCGGCGAAGTCACGCTGACTGCCGGAACGTATCTGAGCGCGCCCATCGTGCTCGAAAGCAACATCACGCTGCACCTCGACAAGGGCGCAACACTGCTTGGCTCAGCCGACCACGCCGATTATCCAGCGAAGATCGAATTCCGCGAGCCTGGTCTGCAATCGCTGGTCAGCGCAACCCATGCGCAGAACGTTGCCATTACCGGCGAGGGCGTCATCGACGGCAACGGATACTCCTGGTGGGCAATGGCTCTGGCGATCAAGAACACCGGCATTCTGGGCACAGACCATCCGCGTCCGCGCCTTGTCGTCTTCGATCACTGCAAACATGTTCGTCTGGAAGGGGTCACGTTTCAGAACTCGCCGATGTGGCAGTTGATTCCGTATTACTCGGACGACGTGGTGATTCGCAACATCCGAATTCTAGCGCCGAGACACGCTCCAAACACCGACGGCATCGATCCGTTTTCGAGCACCAACGTGGTGATCGATCATGTCTTCGCCGATGTAGACGATGACGACATCGCCATTAAATCGGGAGCCATTCTTTCGCCAGGTCCCGACTCGCCCAGCCGGAACATCACGATCACCGATTGCACATTTCTTCACGGACATGGCCTTTCGGTAGGCAGCGAACTCTCTGGCGGGGCGCAGAATATACTCGCCGAACGCATTCACTTTGACGGCACAGACAACGGCATTCGCGTGAAAGCAAATCGTGATCGCGGCGCCGACGTGAGTAATATCGTGTTCCGCGACATCGACATGAAAAATGTGAAACACGCGCTGATTATCAGCGAATACTACCCGAAGATTCTTCCCGATCCGGGCGAAACCTCGCAGCCTGTCGGTCGCCTCACGCCGCACTTTCACGACATCACGGTGGACAATCTGACCGCCACAAATATTGTCGACGCGGGGGGCATCGTCGGGCTTCCCGAAGTTCCGATCACCGGAATCATGCTCAACAACGTCAGCATCCACGCGCGTAAAGGGATGAGCATCGGCTATGCGCAAGTGACAGGGAAAAATATCCGCGTGGTCGCCGAAGACGGCCCAGGTATTCTGCAGATGACCGGAGCAAAGGTCTCGCTGCGTTAGGGTTTGCTACGAAAGGCTGCGGTCGGCTCGCAGCCTTTTGGGGGCTGATGTGCGGATTGATTTACTGGTTAACGCCGCTGGCGAGAAATCCGCCATCGACCACGAGTGTTTGTCCCGTCACAAAGGAAGCGGCATCGGACGCAAGATACACCGCTGCGCCAACCAGTTCTTCGGTGCGTCCGAAACGCCCCATCGGAGTGCGCATCAGCAACTCCTGTCCACGCGGCGTGCTATCCAGCAGTGCGGCATTCAACTCGGTGCGAAAGACCCCCGGCGCAATCGCATTCACTGTGACGCCGTCCCGCGACCACTCGACGGCCAGCGAGCGCGTGAGCGAGGCTACAGCAGCCTTGCTGGCGGCATAGGCAGCGACTTCCCTGAGCGCGACAAAGCTGTTGAGCGAGGCGATATTGACGATGCGCCCATACTTCCGTTCCAGCATGTGTTTGCCAAACACCTGACAGGCGCGCAGCGTGCCGGTGAGATTGGTGTTGAGTATGTCATCCCACTCCGCTTCAGGCATGGTCAGCGTCGGAGTGCGTTTGATTTTCCCGGCGCAGTTGATCAGAATATCCACCTTGCCGAAGGCATCGAGCGTGTCGGCGAGAAGCGCCGCGAGCGATGCTCGGTCGCAGACATCGGAGGCCAGTCGAAGGGTACGTCTGCCACGGGCTTCAATGGCTCCTGCGGCTTCTTCCACTTGCTGCACGCGCCGGGCTGTCGCAACCACATCGGCGCCCGCTTCGGCGAGGCCGAGACTCATTGCCAAGCCGATGCCCGAGGTTCCGCCCGTTACGACAGCAACTTTTCCATCCAGCTTCAAACTTTCGATCATGATTTTTTCTCCTCATCGCCGACGATCATTCCGGTTTCTTTCAATCGGCATTCGATCTCTGCAACCGTGTCTTCCGGTGTACCCGCTACCGATATTCGCCATGCGTCTTCAGGCTCTTCGAGCGTCGCCAACTGGCTCGGCAGCAACTTTGGATTCATGTACTGATGATGCCGCGCAAGAATGCGCTGCTCGATCAACTGAGGAGAAGCATGGAGCAGGACGAATTGTATCTGGCCGCCGGGCAATCCGCGGGAGAGAGCGCTGCGCGCCTTTTCACGGAGTGCCGAGCAGGCCAGGATTGCCTGCTCTTTGTGGTCGAGATGCTCGACCATGCGCGCGTTGAGCGCCTGAAGCCACGGCAACCGATCTTCGTCAGTGAGCGGCACACCGGATGCCATTTTCTGTCGATTGGCTTCGGAGTGGTAATCATCCGCATCTTCAAACAGCCATCCGGTTCTTGCAGACAACAATTTTCCAATGGTCGTCTTGCCCACGCCGCTGACACCCATGAGCACGAGGATCATATTCCGCGCCCCAGAAAGACGGGCGCGATATGGCGTTCAAAAAGATTCTCTGTCACATTGCGCGCGATGATCTCTTCGTTGGCTTCAAGCAGGGCCAAATAACGCGGACCCATCTTGGCGGCAACCTTGAACCCGACATGCAGGAGTTGTCTCAGGCTGCTGTTGTAGGTCTCTGCGCCGCGCACATTGCGCAGCGCAGAGGTGTACTGATCGCTGGTCCATGCGGCGACACTCTCGGGCGCAGGCAGCTCGGCAACATCGATGTCGATCACGGTTGCATAGGGCGCGCAGAGTTCCTCGCGATGGGCAAAAGCTTCGGCATAAATCTCCTTCGCAAGGGCCAATCCGTCCCCGCCCGCTTCGGCCAGACCGATCAACTCTTCCAGCCAGGTGGTTCCTGCGGTCTTCAAATGAACGCCCGCATCGAGGCGCTGGATGGTGCGATGAATCGCGCCATAGATCGAGAATTTGTCGCTTCCGGAGTGAACACTCAGTTTCAGATTCTTCGGCAGACCGAAGTGTTCGACGGCGTAGTCGATTGCCGCAATATCGAGCGCAAACTCCCGCTCGAACTGCGCCACATCGCCGACATAGTCCACGCCTTTGTTGAATCGTCCGCTGAACTTTGGCGCAATGGTCTGGACCGGAATTCCTTCCGCAGCAATCGCGGCCAGAATAATCAGCAACTCGACCGGAGACTGCGCAGTGTCGGTTTCGTCCATTGAAACCTCGGGGACAAAATTGCCTGCGCCTTTTGCCGCGAGGATGACGCGATAGACTTCGCCTGCTTTTTTCACCGCCGCAAGATACTTCTCTGCGGTAACGCGGAGGGTCTGTTCCGTAATGGTGAAATTTTTATCGGTTCCGTTGAGTGCAATCGTGCCTACCAACGCGGAGTGGTTTGCGACGAAGGCGTTCACATCCTCCGCAGCGGCTGGCTTGCCGATGGAATCGGCAACGTCGATGGTATAGAAATCGCATGCGTCGAGGTATCGTGCGACGGTGTCAAGAGTAATGTGGTCCGCATCGCAGAAGTAGCCTTGCTTCCAGTCCATGGATGCAACCGCGCGGTCAGCGGCATTGCGCGTTGACGCAGGCTCGGAGCCGATGATCCGATGTTCGCGATTCGATTTATTCCACACCGGAACAACCACTACCCCCTCCGCCAGCGCCTTGACGCAAGCCTGTAGTTGCGCCTTTGCCTGATGAGCAAAGCGGTCTCCGGTTCCTATCGAATATTTGCTCAATTTCATTTCCTGCGACACGTTATTTTCCCTTTCCCAACCTGCTTGCATGCGCCCACAGTCCCAACCCAGGGTTGGCAATATAAAAGACGTCGTCTCCGGCAATATGGTTATAGCCTGCGCTCAGCTTTTCGGGGCGATAACGCGCCATCATGGTCGCAAGATCACCGTATTCAAAGCCGACGCGCTCAACCTCTTCCCTGCTCAAACTTCCGGGGCACCACACGATCCGAAATCTACCCTCGGAGGAGCCGTGAATCAGGTGCGCGGCAGCGCTAAGATCATTGGCAAGATCGGCATTTTCGGACACAGCTTTCAAGGTCTCCGGTGTACCGTAGTAGCCATACTTGCGAATCAGCGCGTCGATGGTTTTATCTTCGCCAAACTCCTTCACGCCCGGAGCAAGGATGATCAGCTCGGCATCATCGGCCAATGCCATGCGGGTGCGATAGACGGCCTTGTTGCCCAGCCAGGTGCTGTGAAATTCCTCGGGGTCGAGATAAACCAGCGCCTTCCGAATCGGCTCCGCAACCATCTCGAAGTTCACCTTGAGGCTGAGTTCAGCAGCCAGATGAAAGCACTCCACATCGTCTCCGATAAACAATCCGCGCACAGCAAGTCCACCGTCGGCTTTGCGCCCGACCACGGTCAAGACATAGACAATAGGAAGGTGATTGAGAAAGTGATCCGAGGCGTAGTTCAAGACATTTCTCACCGGATTTTCCGCGCGCCCCATGATGCGCTCCATACCGTAGACCGCGCCGAGATAATGACTGCGATTGATGCCTTCGCGGCCCCCGGTGCCGACGAGAATGTTCTTGTTGTAGTTGGCCATGCCGATGACCTCATGGGGCACGACCTGGCCGATCGAAAGAATCAGATCAAAGCCGCCCTGAGAAATCAGGCGATTCACCTGCGCCGGCCATGCATAATCGACCAGCCCCTCGGATTGGTTGCGGACAAACTCGCGCGGCACCTCGCCCAGTGTCTCGATGTCATTGCGCCAGTCGTGGACACGAAAAAGTTCGAGCGGCATTTCGCCATACATGTGTTGAATCTGTTGGGGACGCATTGCCGCATGGGTTCCCAGGGCAGGCATCACCGCTTTGACACGCTCTCTGTAGTGCTCCCACGCGTAGCGAGTCAACTCTCCGGCGCGCGAGTGAGCACGCGTCTGGTCTGGCGGCACAACGAGCACACGTTGACGATTGCCCAACTTCTCGAGGCTGGCAGTGAGCATCGCGCGAAGCTGCGCAGCGGAAAACTCGTGGTCAATGCCGCCCTGAGCGCAATAGAGACTCATGCCGTCAACTCCACTTCTTTGAGTCCAGGCGCGAACAACTGCAAGACCACCCAGGCTGTCAGGTATGCACCACCGGCAATCGCAAACAAGCTGGTGTAGCTGTGGGTCAGTTGGAGAATGTGGCCAGCGTAGTAAGCAAGCATCGCACCCCCCACAGCGCCCGCCATCCCGCCGATTCCCGTCACCGATCCAACGGCGCTGCGTGGAAACATGTCAGAGGCAGTTGTGTAGAGATTTGCCGACCAGCCCTGATGCGCCGCAGCCGCCACACTCAACAGCATGATCGCCATCCACTCGGAGGTCACGCTGCCCATGGCGAAGATCGGCAGAACAGCGCAGGCGCAGAGCAGCATTGCCGCCAAACGCGCGTGCACCTGGGACAATCCCAATCGACGAAATGGTGCGGGTAGCCAACCCCCTCCAATACTCCCCACCGCAGAGGCGTTATAAACCAGAATCAAGGGCAGGCCCAGGTGGGACAGGTCCAGATGAAAACGCGCGCTGAAGTACGAAGGAAGCCAGAAGAGATAAAACCACCAGATGGGATCGGTCAGGAATTTCGCGAACGAATATCCCCATGTCTGGCGATGCCCCAGCAGCCGCACCCACGGTACCGATGGACCCATCTGGGTGGCGGCCTCGCGATAGATATGGCGCAGCTCGATGCCGGTCAGAGTCGGATGATCGGTGGGCTTGCGGTAGTTGCGCCACCACCACACGATCCACAGCGCGCTGAACCCACCGGTGACCAGAAACGCCGCATGCCACCCATAGCGGAGCGTTACCCATGGCACGATCACCGGCGCAAGAATGGCTCCAAGATTCGCGCCTGAGTTGAACAATCCTGTCGCCAGGGAGCGTTCACTCTGGGGAAACCACTCGGCTATCGTCTTGATCGCGGCTGGGAAATTTCCCGATTCGCCGAGGCCGAGCGAAAAGCGCGCAACAGCAAACTCGATCACGGTGTTGGCCAGCGCGTGTCCCATGGCCGACAAGCTCCACACCGCCATGATCGCCATGTATCCGATGCGAGTGCCGACCTTGTCTACGAATCTTCCTGCAGCCAGCAAACCAACCGCATAGGCCACCTGGAAAGCATCCACAATGTAGCCATAGTCGATCTCTGTCATGCCGATGCTGTGCTCGAGCGTTGGCTTGAGAATCGAGATGACCTGACGGTCCATGTAGTTGATCGACGTGGCTGCGAACAGCATGGCGCAGATGGTCCAGCGTACGCGGCCCATGCGTGCGAGCGGCTGCTCCTCGTCACCCTGAACTCTCGGTGCCAACGCCATTCCATCCTCCTTAGAGACGATAGGCCTGCTTGACCAGTCCATACGCCAACTCGCGAGCCAGTTCAGCCGCTTCGTCTTCCTCGAGTCGATGATCCGCTACCAGTGTGGCAAGATAGCTGCAATCCATCCGGCGCGCCACGTCATGCCGCGCCGGAATCGAGAGAAACGCGCGCGTATCGTCGTTGAAACCAACCGTATTGTAAAATCCCGCCGTCTCCGTCACCTGCTGGCGAAAACGCATCATGCCTTCCGGGCTGTCGTGAAACCACCAGGGAGGCCCAAGCCTGAGGCAGGGATAATGCCCTGCAAGAGGCGCAAGCTCCCGAGTATACGTGGATTCATCCAGGGTAAACAGGATAATACGCAGATTCGGTTCATTGCCCAGCCGATCCAGAAGCGGACGCAGGGCATTCACATAATTGGTCGGCTGGGGAATATCCGCCCCCGTATCCCGACCAAAGCGCTCGTGGACCAGACGATTGTGGTTGCGCACACTGCCGGGATGAATCTGCATCACCAACCCGTCCTCGACGCTCATCCTCGCCATCTCGGTCAGCATCTGGGCACGAAACAACTCCATTGCGAGAGCGTCCGCGTTGCCTGCGAGTACTCGTCCAAACAGAGCTTCGGCCTGTTCGCGCGAAAGATCCGCCGTCTGCGCCGTCGGATGACCATGATCGGTTGCCGTGCAGCCCATCGCGCGAAATCGCTGTCGAGTCTTCCGCATCGCGTTCAGATAACCGGCCCAATTACCGCAATCTTCCCCGGTAAGTTCGCCGAGTTGCATCACCCGCTCGGAAAAGCCTGCAAACTCGGGATCAACCACCGAGTCCGGGCGAAAGGTCGGGAGCACACGCCCCTTCCAACCAGAGTGACGGATCGCCGCATGATGGACCAGGGGATCGAGGGGGGAATCCGTCGTCGCAAGCACCTCGATCCCGAAGCGTTCATACAACGCGCGCGGGCGAAACTCCGGTGTCGCTAGTTTCTCCGCCATCTGGTCGTAATAGAGGTCCGCCGTATGCTCGGTCAGCCGCTCTTCCAGTCCAAACAATTCCTGAAAGGCAAAGTCGAGCCACATGCGCGTCGGCGTCCCGCGAAACAGCTTGTAATGGCTTGCAAAAATCCGCCATACACCACGCGGGTCCCTCATCTCCGACTGGCCAATCTCGAGCGCATCCATGGATACGCCCTGGCTGTATAGCATCCTGTAAACATAGTGATCCGGCTGCACAAACAACATGGCAGGGTTGGGAAATGGCTGGTTCAAAGCAAACCACGATGCCTGAGTGTGCCCGTGTGGGCTGACAATCGGCAAACTCCGGATTTCCAGATACAAGGCGCGTGCGATCGCGCGGACGGCAGGCTCGGCGGGAAACAGACGATCTTCATGCAACAGCATGGCTCTTCACACCCTGTAAGAGAAATTAGTCAAGCTCTCTGCATCGTGATGAATACAACAGTGGTCAGACCATTCACGAGGTCAGACCACAATTATACACGCCGCTTCTCTTCCCCCGCACAACGAAGCCGATGAATTTGTTGCATAAATATCACCCCTCGAATGCTACACTTTTCGTGCCCGGAATCTTGATCATCTCACGCACGGAAAGCATTCTCCGACTATGACGCGCGGAAAAACCGATTCGCCGGAAACACACCGGACCATGCAAGTGGTCAACCATGTACGCGCGCTCATTGAAAAGGGAACCTTGCAACCGGGGGACAAACTTCCGCCCGAGCGAGAGTTGGCTCGAACTCTCAATGTCAGTCGAGCGAGCCTTCGTACTGGTATCGGCTACCTGGCGGCGATGGGCGTCATGAAGATTCGACACGGAGTCGGCACGTTCGTAGCCGACGGGCCTCCGGATCTGGGTAAAGCCTCGCTGAGTTTCATGGGCGCGCTCCACGGATTCCAGTCCTGGCAGATGTTTGAGGCTCGAATTATCCTGGAGTCCAGCCTGGCCGCACTGGCCGCAGAACGCGGGAAGGACGACCACCACGCAGCACTCGCCGAAGAGGTCGCCGAGATGTTTGCGGCGGTCGACAGTCCGGCCGACTACCTCATCCACGATGTGCTCTTTCATCGCATCATTGCGCAAGCCTCGGGCAACCCGATCCTCGCCTCGATCATGGAAACCATCACCTCGACCATGTACGAAAAGCGCAGAAAAACCGTCGAGCGCGCCATTGACCTCCGCGAATCTGCCGCCATGCACCGGGAGATTTATCGCGCTCTCCGGGGACGCAAGCCCGCCGAAGCCAGAGATCTGATGGAACAGCATCTTCGCATGGCCCAGGCCTCGCAGGGTATGGAGCGCCCGATCGAGCGCAAATCGACAGGAGCCAGGGAATCAGTATCAAGATCGAGAACGCCTGCCTCCGGATAGGAGTCTGTGCGAATGAATCGGCAAAAGAGGGCTTGTATTGCGGGACGGTAAACGTAGCAAGCAAAGCACAAAAGGCCAGTCCTGTGGACTGGCCTTTTATATAGTTTAATGCCGGCGATCACCTAATCTCCCACACAGTTACCCGTGCAGTACCATCGGCCCAACGAGGCTTAACTTCCGTGTTCGGGATGGGAACGGGTGATCCCTCGCGGTATAGTCGCCGGCAAAGTGGATGGCGCTTGGCGGGTGTTTGCCCGCAGCCAGTGACTCTGATCGGCTTGCAGTCAGACGGTTTCTTCCCATCGCAAGCCCAGAATCCTACAGCAATCTGGCGCCAAAACTCATAAAACGAAATTGATTGGGTAATACAAGGCCATACAAAGGATGCTTTCAGAGAGTCTCAAGAATAACTGCGCAGAGTTAATTCTATGGACAAGCCGAACGGGCGATTAGTACTGGTAAGCTACACGCATTACTGCGCTTCCACCTCCAGCCTATCAACCAGGTGGTCTTCCTGGGCCCTTCAGGGAAATCTCATCTTGGAGCGTGCTTCCCGCTTATATGCATTCAGCGGTTATCACAACCGAACTTCGCTACCCAGCCGTGCCTTTGGCAAGACAACTGGAACACAAGAGGTTCGTCCATCCCGGTCCTCTCGTACTAAGGACAGCCCTCCTCAAATTTCCTACGCCCACAGCAGATAGGGACCGAACTGTCTCGCGACGTTCTGAACCCAGCTCACGTACCGCTTTAATAGGCGAACAGCCTAACCCTTGGAACCTTCTACAGCTCCAGGATGCGATGAGCCGACATCGAGGTGCCAAACCGAAGCGTCGATATGAACTCTTGGCTTCGATCAGCCTGTTATCCCCGGCGTACCTTTTATCCGTTGAGCGATGGCCCTTCCATACAGAACCACCGGATCACTAAAGCCTGCTTTCGCACCTGCTCGACTTGTAGGTCTCACAGTTAACCACTCTTATGCTTTTGCACTCGACGACTGATTTCCAAACAGTCTGAGAGTAGCTTCGCGCGCCTCCGTTACATTTTGGGAGGCGACCGCCCCAGTCAAACTACCCGCCTAACTATGTCCCTCTCCCGGATCACGGGAGGAGGTTAGGATCACAACACTCACAGGGTGGTATCTCACCATTGGCTCCATCGAATCCGAGAATCCGATCTCAAAGCCTCCCACCTATCCTGCGCAGTAAGAGTCATAACCCATAGTTAAGGTGTAGTAAAGGTGCACGGGGTCTTTCCGTCTAGCTGCGGGTAACCGGCATCTTCACCGGTACTACAAATTCGCCGAGCAACTCGTTAAGACAGTCGTACGATCGTTACGCCATTCGTGCAGGTCGGAACTTACCCGACAAGGAATTTCGCTACCTTAGGACCGTTATAGTTACGGCCGCCGTTCACCGGGGCTTCAATTCAAAGCTTCGCCTTGCGGCTAACCTCTCCTTTTAACCTTCCGGCACCGGGCAGGCGTCAGCCCCTATACGTCGTTTTCGACTTAGCAGAGACCTGTGTTTTTGTTAAACAGTCGCCGTACGCGCTTCACTGCGGCCCACTTGCG
>JAJZFR010000114.1 GCA_021805265.1 Acidobacteriota bacterium
CGCGGGTGCAGCGGCGGCGGGAGTTTGTGCGGCGGCAGCGGTTGGGGGTGTTGTTGATCGGGCTGGCGGTGTTGGCGTATCGGCTGGCGATGGTTCCGCGGGGGTGGTGGTTTCCGGCGGGTTGGTGGCGGCTTTGGTAGTGGCCTCGGGATGGGATGCAGGGTCAGTGGCCGGGCCGGGTGAGCGGGAGCCGCTGGCGGTGCTGTTGCTGGGGCCGACGGGGAGTGGGAAGACGACGCTTGCCCTGGCACTGGGCGGCGAATTTCGGGGCGAGGTGGTGAGCTGCGATTCGGTGGCGGTGTATCGCGGGATGGATATTGGCTCGGCCAAGCCGAGCGTTGCCGAACGGTCGCAGTTGCCGCATCACCTGATCGACGTAGCCGAGCCGAACGAGGAGTTTTCGGCTGGCGAATATAGCCGGTTGGCGCGGGCTGCGCTGCGTGGGATTGCGCTGCGTGGCGGGCTTCCGCTGGTGACCGGCGGCACGGGGCTTTATCTGCGAGCGCTGACGATGGGTCTTTTTGCCGGGCCGGAGCGCAGGCCGGAACTGCGCGCACGATTGTTGTCGAGCCAGGAAAAACACGGCGGCGTGTGGCTGCGGCGAGTGCTCGAGCGGATGGACGGGAAGGCTGCGGAACGGATTCATGGGAAGGATATTCCGAAGCTGATTCGCGCGATCGAGGTATGTGTCTCCGCAGGGCGACCGATGAGCGAGTTGCTGGCTTCCGGGCGGGATGCGCTGACGGGGTTTCGACTGTTGCGGATCGGACTTGCGCCGCCGCGCGAGGCGCTTTATGCGCGGCTGAACGCGCGCGCGGAAAAGATGTTTCGCGATGGTCTGGTCGAGGAGACACGCGGGCTGCTGGCGCGTTTTGGCGAGGTGCGGTCGCTGGAGACGCTGGGGTATCGGCAGGCGGCGAGCGTGGTGCGCGGCGAGAGGACGTTGGAGGAAGCGATCGTCGCCGCGCAGCAGGGGCATCGCAACTATGCCAAGCGGCAGTGGACGTGGTTTCGGCGCGAGCCTGACGTGCATTGGATCGAGGGTTTTGGCGAGGCCGGGGAGACGATTGCGCGGGCGCGTGAGTTGGTGATTCGATCCTTAGATTGCCTGGATGGCTGTGTGCCCAGGTGATCGGCGTGGAGAAGTTATATCCCAGGTCCGAACATCCGGACCTGGGGCACCCGCATCTCTCCAAGGCCAGTCAAACATGACTGGCGGGCACCCTTACCTGGAACGGCGGGATCAAGCATTCGTGGCGACCGGGAGTCGAATTTCGACGACGAGTCCGCCGTGGGGCGCATTGTGTGCGGCGACTTCGCCTCCGTGGAGCCGGACGGCGCGCTCGGTGATGGCGAGGCCGACGCCGTAACCACCGGTGGTGCGCTGGCGAGCGTCGTCGAGTCGATGGAACGGGCGAAAGATGGACTGCAACTGATCCCTGGGAACGCCCGGTCCGTGATCGGCGACGGCGACGACGACGAGTTCTCCTGTGAGGCGATCTTCGGTGCGTAGAGTGAGGGAGACAGTGGTGCCTTCGGCAGTGTAGGCAATGGCGTTGCGGACGACGTTTTCAAGGGCGCGGGCGAGCAGCTCGCGATTGCCGAGCACGGTAGGGCCAGTGTGATCCGGGGTTTCGTCGGCCTGTTCGAAGACAACGTTGCAGTGACGTCGGCTGGCTTCGTATTCCATGTCTGGCAGGAGCGCGAGGAGAAGTTCACGGAGAGCGATGGGCTGTGGATCGGGCAGCCGTCGGGTGGATTCGAGATGGGAGAGGTTGAGTAACTGGCCGATAAGCTCGTTGAGACGCAGGGATTCGCGCTCGATGCGGTCAAGTTGACCGATGAGCTGGGAGCATGCGGCAGTCTGAGTCGCGCTGGGATTTTCCGCAGCAGCGAGCGCGCCGGCGGCGGCCTCTTCGCGAGCGAGTTCGAGCGCGACGCTCAGGCGTGCGAGGGGCGAGCGCAGTTCGTGGGAGACATCGCGGAGCAGGAGCTTCTGGGCATCGACGAGGGATTCGAGCCGCTCGGCCATGTGGTTGAAGTCCCAGACAAGTCCGCGGAGTTCGTCCTTTTCCGAGCGGTTGATGCCGCGTCTGGGCCAGGCGACGCGAGCGCGGAGATTGCCCTCGGATAGCTGGCGGGCGGCGGTGCGAAGCAGGCCGATGGGACGGGTGATCATGAGGGTGATGACGAAGGTGACGGCGAGGGAGACGATGAGACTGATGAGCAGGCGCGGCAGCATTTCCCGGTAGGGGATGTAAATATCGCGCGGGTAACTGCCGCGCAGGATGTAGACGAAGTGGTGGCCATCCGGATCGTCGGCAAGCACGCCCTGCATATAGCTTTGCGAGTTCTGGTTGTGGACCATGTATCCATACTTGCGGACATCGGCGACTCTGCGCGCGTAAGGCGCTGGCGAGATGGGCTGGCAGAGGAGATGGTCCTGGGGGTCGAAGAGCAGGGCTGGCTGGTCGCCGGGGGCTGGCACGTCGATGGGAAAGACGCTGGGAACGGCCCTGAGCGCAGCGCAGCCGCCGGATTCATAAGCCTTGATGGAGAGCCGCGCGTTGGACTCCATCTGCGCGAAGGCCGAAGTGTAGACGGCTTCCGTGGTGCGGAACTGATTGACCAGGATCATGAGGGTGAAGACGAAGATGAGGGCTTCGGTGATCCAGAAAGCGAGAAACAGCTTGATGAAAGTGCTGCGCATGGCTAGGCCTCACGCCTTGTGGAGGCAACGGGAATGGCGAGCTGGTAGCCGATGGAGCGGATGGTCTTGATGCGGTCGCCAAGGCCGGCGGCGTCGTCGAGTTTTCGACGGAGGCGGCTGATGTGCATGTCCAGGCTGCGGTCGAAGGGATTGAATTTTCGGTCGAGGACGATCTCTGTGAGCGATTCGCGGGTGAGGATTTGTCCTGGAGAAATCATGAGCGCGCCGAGCAGCTCGAACTCGACGTGGGTGAGATCGAGAGCGACGCCGCCGCAGAAGGCGGAGCGGGCGCCGGTGTCGAGTTCGATTCCGGCGACGGCGAGGTGGCGAATGGCGGGGGCTTGGGCGGATGTGCTTTTGCCCGATGCGGAAACAGCGGCGGAGCGGCGAAGAATGGCGCGGATGCGGGCGAGCAGCTCGCGGGGATTGAAGGGCTTGGGGAGGTAGTCGTCGGCTCCGATTTCGAGGCCGACGATGCGGTCAATATCTTCGCCGCGCGCGGTGAGGAGGATGACGCTGACCTGGGAGGTTGTGCGCAGGCGGCGCAGCACCTCGAAGCCATCGAGGCCGGGCAGCATGACATCGAGCAGGACGATGGCGAAGTCGCCGGTGAGGGCGCGATGCAGCCCGAGCTCGCCGTGATGCTCGGTGGTGACGGCAAAGCCGTGACGCGCGAGATAGTCCTCGATCATGGAGGCAAGTTCAGTGTCGTCGTCGATGAGGAGAACAGATTCCACGTTGATTCCTGGCAGGGCAAGCCCCCACTACGTTTGTACTCCGCGACGCAGGCCAGCGCCGTAATGATTTGTAACATGCGCGGAATGTGGCTTTACATTTCGTTACGAATCGTGACGGACGGTGACGGCATTCGAATGGGGAGAGTGGTGTAGTGGAAGAGACAGAGATCGCCATGGCTCGGTTTGTCTGGCTTGCTCGGTTGGGAAGGTATTTTCTTCTATCCGCAGTACTGCAACACATTGGATCGCGAGTCTCATGTGTTCCGCCTTCCCCATTTATTTCGATGTGAGCGCGAAAGCTATAGATCGAAGGAGCAGCAGAGTGCGAAACGATACGAGGAAACTGGTGAAGCAGTGCCTGAACGGGGATAACAGCGCGTGGGCGGAACTGGTGGAGGAGTATCGCGGACTGGTGTGCAGCATCTGCGTTCCGTACTGCGACTCGGCGGCGGATGTGGACGATCTGGTTCAGGAGACATTCGTAAAGATATGGGCGAACCTGTCGAGCTTTGACGCGGAGCGCGGGGAGCTGAAGAACTGGGTAGCGACGGTGGCGCGGAACCAGCGGGTGGATCGGTACCGGCGCAACGGGCAGCAGCGTCGGACGGAATCGCTGGACAGCGTGAGCGGCGAGCGGGAAGAGCAAGGGATGCAGCCGTTGTCCCAGCGAATTATGGACCAGCGGGCGACTCCGGAAGAAATGGCCGAGCGCGGCGAGGTGCGGAGCTATATTTCGAGCGCAGTAGGGAACGTTTCTCCGGAGATGCGCGAGGTGGTGCGGATGCGATTTCTGCTGGAGATGGACAGCCACGAGATTGCGCATCGGCTGCGCATCCCGGAGGGCACGGTGAAGTCTCGGACGAGCCGGGGCCGGGCGCAGCTTGTGCAGATGCTGATGCCGATGCGGGCGGCGCTGGG
>JAJZFR010000332.1 GCA_021805265.1 Acidobacteriota bacterium
ACCTGGGGCATGCAGCGCAGGCAGTAGGCGTCCTGAACTCTTGGATCATTGGATCGATGAGAATCGCGGATCGCGCTGTCAGCCAGCAGCGCGGCGAGGTTTGCGGCAGAGGCAAGCTGGCCGGCATGGGGACGGGCGTGATGAATGCGCGGATCGAAAGCGACCGGGGTACCCATCAGGGCTTCGAGGGACATGGCTCCGGCGAGATCGGCAAGTTTTGTCAGTCGTCGCGCGTAGTGCACGGAGAGGGCACCGACGGCGGTCATCGCCTGGGTACCGTTCAGCAGCGCCAGACCCTCTTTTGCGGCCAGCGCAACCGGGGCGAGTCTGGCGGCGGAGAGCGCTTGCGCGCCAGTCATGCGCTCGCCGCGATAGATTGCTTCGCCTTCGCCGATCAAGACCAGGGCCTGATGCGCGAGTGGAGCAAGATCACCGCTCGCGCCGACCGAGCCTTTGGCGGGGATGACAGGGTGAACGCCGGCATTGAGCATGGCAATCAGCAATTCAAGAACAACCGGACGTACTCCGCTGAAGCCTTTTGCCAGCACGTTGGCGCGCAGCAGGAGCATGGCTCGCGACTCGGCCTCGGTGAGAGGCTCACCCAATCCGCAGGCATGGCTGCGCACCAGATTGGTCTGCAACTGCGCCAGTTTGTCCGGGGGAATGCGCACATCGGCAAGTTTTCCAAATCCGGTATTTACGCCGTAGACAGACTCACCGGTCTTCAATATCGATTCGATGACCTGGCGGCTGAGCGCGACGCGTTCGAGCGCCTGGGGAGCAATCTCTACCTGACATTTTGCATCGGAGAGGGAGTCAATTTCAGCCAGAGACAGCGCTCGGCCATCGAGAACAAGAGTTTCCATGAAGGTTGATGGTATGGATTTCCCGAGCTGAAGTACAGAAGGGATGCCCTGCGGCAATTGATACCAACGGGGCTTTACACTATGATTCTCGAATATGACCAAAGATTCCACGGAACGAAGAGCGCCTCACACCGCTTCAGCATCAAGCCATTTCGACAGCTACCTGATGGATTCCTTCGGGCGAAACCTGCTGAAGGAGCTGCAGACGAACAGTCGTCTTTCGACGGCGGAACTGGCGCGACGGGTGGGGCTGTCGCCCACCGCAACCGCCGAGCGCATGAAGCAGATGGAGGAGCAGGGTATTGTGCGCGCCTACACGGTCGAGATGGATCGCGAGGCGCTGGGGCTGGAGGTGATGGCGTTTGTGCGGATGACGTGCGAAGGCCAGCACTACTATCGCCTGCTGGAATTCATTCAAGGACTGGAGGAGGTGAGGGAGTGCCATCACCTGACGGGAGGAGATGCATTTCTGCTGAAGGTGACGACAACGTCGATGTCGGGCCTGGAGGCGCTGATTGAAGTGTTGCTGCCCTATGGGAACCCGGTGACCAGTCTGGTGCTCTCGACACCGATCGAACGAAGGCCCTACAACGTGACCGGCAAACTGACCTCAGTGACGCGCAAACAGCGGCCCGCACTGCGCCGGTAGGCGGTCAGAGGCGTTTCACCGTTACTGTGCCCGAGCCAGAATTGCGAGGTGCGGCTTTTCTTGAGGAAAAGCTGCGCGAAGATACACTCCCACTGGGTATACACGGTGAAACTGCTTTGGCGAGGACGATTTTGTCGCGCAGCATCGTCTGGAATGCGTGGAAGAGATGGTCTACGGCTGAACGACGATAATCCCAGATCGGCTCTGGGCCGGGGCGGAGGACGGCCATGTTGGCGTTGGCCTCGTAGAGCAGAAGATCACCCGCAGGGTTGAGGCCGAAATCCACGCCGCCGTAGTCCAGGTCCAGCGCTCTCTCGATGCGTTCGAGGGCAGCCATCGCGCCCTGGCCGATGACCGCCGGCATATCGGCGAGAAAGCATGCATCCTCGTCACGGCGCTCGGCGTGGAGGGCCATCTCTGCGGAGAAGTAGTGCACCTTCCAGTGCTCGGAGACCGCGAGGTGGACCGGGTAAATCCGGCCATCGAGGAAGAGGGCACGGTATTTGCGGTAGAGTCCGTCCGGCGCACGACCATCGAGATGCTCGATCAGAAGCAGCTCGTCGCCGGGCATTTGATCGAGCGCGGAGAGAAGCTCGTCGCGCGAAGCAACCCTGACGAAATGCTGGCCCATGTGGAAGCCG
Organism: Acidobacteriota bacterium; assembly: GCA_021805265.1. Lineage (GTDB taxonomy): Bacteria > Acidobacteriota > Terriglobia > Terriglobales > Acidobacteriaceae > Acidicapsa. Next base: position 2,157 of record JAJZFR010000332.1, read on the forward strand.
GGAGCGCGCAGCAGGATGGGCAGGGAAAGCCGGCTGCGCAGGAGGACTTCGTCGAGCGAATCATCGCTGAGGTCCTGACGGCTGACAGGGACGACAGCGGGAGTGCGAACACCGGCCAGATTGCTCAGCCGGCGCGCGTTCCAGGCTCGCGAGGTAGCGCGGACGGCCTCGGGCGAGTTCAACACCGGGGCGGAAGTAGCGGTAAGGATGCGCTCGGCAGTGACAAGCGCTTCGCGCCGCGTATCCGCATCTCCAATGGCATTGAAGACGAGGTCGTGGTCAGGCAGCGCGGCGCCCTGATCCCAGAACTCGACCAGGAGGATATCCACGGCAAAGATGCGGTCATCGAGAAATCGATGGACCAGCACATTGCCCGCCAAGATCGATTGGAGGAGGAGTACGCGAATGGGTTTGCCGGGACCGCGAAAAGGCAGGGTGACGAAGGCGCGCAGCTCGAGCGCCTTGGCCAGATGCGCTGCGGCGGCCGAGGCCTCGCCCATCGCGGTGAGCGAGTTGTAAAGACCGGCGTGCGCGCGGCGCGAGCGAGGGTCGGCCTCGAGGGCGCGCACGAAGGCAGCGCGCGCTTCGCCAAAGCGATGGTCGGCAAGGAGCGCCGTGGCCTGGTCGAGAGAGACGGCGACGCATTCAGAGTGGGCCTCGGCTGCGCGGATGGGTTCAGGTTGAAGAGTCATGGACGAACTCCGAATGGGAGAGCACCGAGTGGGCATGGGGGCTGCATGGATTCAAGGCTAGAGCGGTTGGAGTCGCTGGAGGTTTCGATTGCCAGTGGCGGTTCGCGGCGAATCTCGATTCGGTCGATGGACAAAGCAGTGGTTCCGGGTTGGGAAGCCTTGCCGATGGTTGCTTTTCAATAGGCGTACTGTTTATAGTTCACTTCCAGCGGAAAAATCAGGTGGGGATGGGGCATGAAACCAGCAGGGCGGAGCAGGTGGGGATGGATGGCGGGAGCGGGGACTGGAATTCAGCGTCTGGTGCTCGCGCTGGGGGTTGTGTATGCGGGTCTGGGCGGGCCGGTTGCGAGCGGGCAGGCAGCGAGTGGGCCGGAATGGACGGCGCAGTGGATCAGCCACCCGACGGCACCGTTGCGAGAGGCCATCACGCTGCACTTTCGGAGGGATTTTTCCCTGACGGCTGTGCCCAGTCATTTTGTTGTCCATGTGAGCGCGGATAACCGATTTGTGTTGTTTGTGAATGGTGAGCGGGTTGGGGGTGGTCCGGCGCGGGGGGACCTGGCGCACTGGCGATACGAAACCTTCGATCTGGCACCGATGCTGCGGGCGGGAAGCAACACGCTGGGGGCGACGGTGTGGAATGCGGGGATTTACGCTCCGGTGGCACAGTTCACCGACCGCACGGCGTTTCTGGTGCAGGGCGATACGAGGGCGGAGTCTGTGGTGAACAGTGGCGAGGACTGGTGGGTAGAGGTTGAGCCGGGTCAGATGCCAACGCCGCGCGAGAAGAACGGCAACTGGGCTTATATGGCTTCAGGGACGGGCGAGATGCTGCGGGCGGCGGAGTATGACTGGACGTGGATGACCGAGCCGGTGGAGCAGGCGGGCGGGCACTGGGTTCACGCCGGGCCGGCGCTGCGCGAGAATATCTATCCCCACGCGGGGACGGCGGCGTTGCGCGGCACGACTGCCGATGTGCCGTGGGAGCTTGTACCGGACGCGCTGCCTGCAATGGCGTACACGCCAGAGGGCGCGGGTCACGTGGTGCGCGGGGACGTGGCTGGAGCGCAGAGCTTTCCCGAGCATGGGGTAACCATTGCGGCGCACGAGAAGACGCACCTGCTGCTGGATCGGGGCGAGTTGACGACGGGATATCCGCGGCTCGAGTTTTCCGGCGGCAAGGGAGCGCATATCGTGATGACCTATGCCGAGGCGCTCTACGACGCCGAGATGCACAAGGGCAATCGCAACGAGGTGGGTACGCGGCAGGCGGTGGGGTTGAGCGATTCGATCCTGGCCGACGGGGGCGAGCAGCGGAGCTTCGAGCCGATGTGGTGGCGGACCTGGCGCTATCTGGATATTTCGGTCGAGACGGGGGACGAACCGCTGACGCTGGATGGGCTGAAGGCATATTTTTCCGCCTATCCCTTTGACGAGCGGGCGAGTTTCGAGAGCAGCGATCCGGACCTGGAGAAAATCTGGTCGATTGGCTGGCA
>JAJZFR010000279.1 GCA_021805265.1 Acidobacteriota bacterium
CCCACGACGTCACGGAAAACTCCCGCTCCCTCGGCACACGCATCCAGTTCGGCAAGCTCACCCTCGTCGATCTCGGCGACCTCACCAGCGACAAGGAAGTCGCCCTCATGTGTCCCGTCAATCGCCTAGGCACAGCAGACATCTACATCGTCAGCCATCACGGCTGGTATCCCAGCTCCAGCCCCGCCCTGGTCTACGCGCTCCATCCACGCGTCGCCATCATGGACAACGGCGCACTCAAGGGCGGTTCACCGGCCACCTTCAAAACCCTCCGCAACTCGCCCGGCCTCGAAAACCTCTGGCAGCTTCACACCTCCGTCGAAGCAGGCCAAACCTGGAACGGCCCCGCCGAATTCATCGCCAACATCAACAGCCCCCAGCAGCCCGACGCAGGCTACTACATCGAACTCACCGCCTCGACCGATGGCAGCTTCGACATCCTCAACTCCCGCACCGGCGCCACCAAACACTACGCCGCAAAATAACCCTCACCCCGCCGGGGCAATCGAGACCGAAATCGAGTCCGAAGCAAACGGCTCGATCCGCCCCAGCAGAAACAGATACCCCACAATCCCCGCCGCCAGATACACCGACGCCACCACAAACGCCCACGCGAACGAGTGCGTCGCCGCCACCACATAGCCCGTCACAATCGGCGCGCTGATCGCCGACACCTGGCTGGCAAAGTTGGCAATCCCACCCACTGCGCCCACGTTCGCTCGCGGCGCAATCAGCGACGGCACCGACCACCCCACCGGAGCCGCCGCCGAAAGCCCGCCAATCGCCAGGCTCACCCACGCCACAGCGGCAAACGCTGTATGCGCCCTCGCCGCGCCCAGCAGCCCCAGCCCGCAACCCGTCCCCACCACCAGCACCGTCATTCTCACCCGGCTCGCGTCCAGCCCTCGCTCGATCAGCGCGTCCACCAGCCAGCCGCCCACCGCCAGGTCCGTCGCCGTAGCCACCAGCCACGGCACCCCTGTAAACAGGAACGAGTGCAGCGCGTCCACCCCCAGCGCCGAAGCAAAATACCCCGGCAGCCACCACAGCAACAGGTAAAACGTGTAGTTGTAAGCGCCAAACCCCAGCGCCAGACCAAGCACCTTCCGCTCCCCCAGAAGCCGCGAAAAACCCAGCTTCAATGGCTCCAATTCCTGCTTTTCCAAAGCCCCGCAGCTAAGGTAACTCCGCTCCGCCGCGCTCAGCCCGCCATCGCGATCCGGATCCCGATACACCCCCAGAAACACCGCCAGATACGCCAGGCTCGCCAGCCCCGTCGCCGCAAAGCTCCACCGCCAGCCTACCTCCAACAGCAGCGCTCCCAGCAGCGGAACTCCAAGCGCAGAGGCGAACTTCGCCGCCCCATCGTTCAGCGCCGTCGCCAGACTCCGTTCCTCCTGCGGAAACCACAACCCGATCGCCTTCGCATTCGCCGGGAACGTCGGCGCTTCACCCACCCCCAGCAGCAACCGCGCCGCAAACAAACTCCCATAGCCCATGCTCAACGCCGAAGCGAACGACGCCACGCTCCACAACAGGATGCTCACCCAACCCACGCGCCGTATCCCGAACCGATCCAGAATCACCCCGATCGGCAACTGCAACACCGCGTACGTCAGCGCATAAGCGCTCGCCAGGTACCCGAACGCCACCACGGAAATATGAAAGCCCGCTTCAATCGAAGCCTGCGACACTGACAGGTTCACACGGTCAAAGAAATTGACCAGCACACCAAGCCCCAGCAGCCACGCAATCCGCCATCGCCGCCCCGGAACACTTGATGTGTCAGCCCGCAATCTACTCGGCATCCGTGGCTCCCTCCTTGAACAAAACCCGCCTCCAGCACCATGCCCTGCGCTTCGTCCCAGCCTACCGCTTTCGCTTGTATCCTGAAAATTACCTCTCCCGCCGGTGAGATAATGGACTCCATGTTCGTCATCGTCTGGCAGTTCGACATCGCCGAAGACAAGACTCCCGCCTTTGAAGCAGCCTACGCTCCCGGCGGAACATGGGCCTTGCTCTTCGCGCGCTCCGCCGATTACCTCGGCACCGAACTCCTCAAGGATGCTTACGTCCCCGGCCGCTACCTCACCCTCGACCGATGGGCCAGCGAAGACGCCTTCCGCGCCTTCCGCGCCCAACACGACGCCGACTACGAGATCGTCGATCGATCCTGTGACCACATCACCGCAAACGAACTCCGCATCGGTGCCTTCCTGCTTTAGAAAACGCCACCCGCGCTCGCCGAAACATAGATGATAAGCAGCCGCTGATAAACTGAAATCCAATGCTCGCCGAGCTGTATGCAAAGTGGATGTACCACTGGGAGACGCGCCTCACCACACGCGACCAGAACCGCATTGTGCGCCCTCACGAATGGGGCTTCGAGTGGCTCGCTCCCTACCTCGCGTCCGTCGGCCTCCTCGCTCAAGCCGAACGCGTTACCGCCGCGCTCGAAGCCAACCTGTCGGACGCGCACAGCGACGCCAAGGCGCTCATGCTCGCCGTCAACCGGACCATCCTCGACCACAGCGACCGCTTCTTCGCCTACCGCACGCCGGAAGACTTCCGCCTAGAAAGCCGCGCGCCGCAGCTCTTTCCCACCAACGTCCGCCCGGAAACCCTCCGCAAGGCCGCGCAAATGGAGCAGATGGCCACGGAAGGCAAACTCCCTTCAGCCCAATTTCTCCGCTTCACCTCGCCCGTCCGCACTCCTTTTCCGGAAAACGATCTCGTCAACGCCCGCTGGTTTCCCGCCGAGCCGAAGCCAGGCAAGCCACGCCAGGCCATGATCGTCCTTCCCCAGTGGAACGCCGATGCACTCAGCCACAACGCCCTCTGCACCCTCTTCAACCGCTTCGGCATCTCCGCACTGCGGCTCTCCAAGCCCTGGCACGACATCCGCCGACCCGCCGAACTCGAACGCGCCGACTACGCCGTCAGCGCCAATATCGGCAGAACCCTCGCCGCCGTCCGTCAGGCCGTCATCGACATTCGCTGCTGCCTCGACTGGCTCGAAGCCCAGGGCTATCGGCAGTTTGGCGTCCTCGGAACCAGCCTCGGAAGCTGCTACGCCTTTCTCGCCAGCGCCCACGATCCGCGCCTCCGCGTCAACGCCTTCAACCACGCCTCCGCCGCCTTTGGCGATGTCGTCTGGACCGGCCAGAGCACACGCCATATTCGCCAGGGTCTCGAAGACGCCGGACTCACCCAGGACGACCTGCGCGGCCTCTGGGCCGGCATCAGCCCCATCCACTACTACCAGAAATTCGCCAGCCACAGCACCCCCGCCGCCAACACCGCAAGTCCTCTTGCCACCGCCAAGAAAACCCTCCTCATCTACGCCCTCTACGACCTCACCTTTCCCCTCGAATACTCCCTCGACGTTCTTCGTTCCTTCGCCGAGCACTCCATCCCCTTCGAGCGCCGTGTCCTTCCCTGCGGCCACTACACCACCGGCGAAACCCCCTACCAATACCTCGATGGATGGTATCTCGGCTCCTTTATCTATCGGGCATTCAAGCATTTGGCCGCCGAACCAACTCCACCCCGGCAAAATCCTGGCACAATCCCCGCTCGCGCGCCCGTCGAAAACGAACTCTCCCTGCGCTGAAATCTCTCCTGCTTTTCAGCCCGGAATTGGCTTAAAATCCTAGCTATGACCCAGCGCGCCCAAAGCTCCTTCGCCCTCTCGCTCGCCCAGGCTGACCCGGAAGTCGCCGCCGCTCTCGACCACGAACTGTTCCGCCAGCACGAAGGTCTCGAGATGATCGCCAGCGAAAACTTCGTCTCCGAAGCCGTCCTCGAAGCTGCGGGCAGCGTCTTCACCAACAAGTACGCCGAAGGCTATCCTGGCAGGCGATACTATGGCGGCTGCGAGTTCACAGACATCGTCGAAAACCTCGCCCGTGACCGCGCCAAACAGCTCTTCGCCGCCGAGCACGCCAACGTACAGCCCCACTCCGGCTCCCAGGCCAACGCCGCCGCGTACATGGCCGTCCTCAACCACGGTGACACCATCCTCGGCCTTGACCTCGCCCACGGCGGCCATCTCACGCACGGACACAAGCTCAGCTTCAGCGGTAAACAGTTCCGCCCCACCTTCTACACCGTCCGCAAAGATACCGAGACCATCGACTACGACGAACTCGAGTCCATCGCCCAGCGAGAAAAACCTCGCCTCATCATCGGCGGAGCAAGCGCATACTCCCGCATCTGGGACTTCCCGCGCATGCGCATGATCGCCGACAAGGTCGGCGCGCTGCTCCTCATCGACATGGCTCACATCGCCGGCCTCGTCGCGGGCGG
>JAJZFR010000246.1 GCA_021805265.1 Acidobacteriota bacterium
CTCGCAATTGCTCCGTTACCTTCACGCTCATCCCCCCTCAGCCGCTCGTGTACCCTGCCAACTCGGTGAACCGACAAACTCCGTCGCCCAAAACAAAAAGGCACAGCCCCGAAGGACCATGCCTGCTTTCCAACCCCACAACTTGCCGACGCGCTGACCAGTCAGCCCGCTAAACCCGCAACTCTCTCCGCGCCGTCTCCGCCAGCCGACCCAGATCGTTCGTCGTCAAAACCCGTATCCGATGCTCCTCCATCGTCTCGATGGCAAACCGGTACGCACCCAGCCTCTCGTCGCTGTCTTCTTCGCCAGCCAGTAGGCGTCGCGGCTCGTCGCGGCCCGCAATCCTGCTCCACGGCTCCACAATCGCCGCCAGGTCCAGTTCCGCTTTTTCCACCCGCTCCACGCCCGCTCGTAGGCTGGCCGCCGAAAACGCAAGCACCTTGGCCATCTCCACGCCCATCCCGCCGCCCACGCCGCCGGTGTGTTCCAGGCTCACCGCGTGAAACATCCGGATCACTCCATTCGGGCGATACCCCGCATCGATGCGCAGCGGGTCGCCCGGCCGCGTATAGTCCGCCGCCCGAATCCGCTTTCGCATCAGATCCCAAACCCCTACCCGTTCAAACTCCATGCGCATCGCGCCCTGGATCGCCACTCGTCCGCTCAGCCGGCTCTGCCGCTCCCGCTTCTGCGGCTCCACGTACAGCCGCATCAACTCCTCGACCCCCGCCTCGACGCTTTCGGCCAGGTAAGCCTTGGCCGTCGTCATCTGTACGCAGTTGGAAAACGAATCCTCCAAAACGTGCAGCAGATTCCCCTCCGGCTCTTCGGCAAACCGCCGACGCAACTCCGACTCCAGCCCCTCCAGCATTGCCGTATCGGCATCCGGATCAAGGCACCGCACACGACGCCAGTCCGAGGTGAACCGCACCGCCGCCACGCGACCGCCAGCACTCCCGTCCCCGCCAGCCGGGTTGCTCCCGCCAGCCCGACCGTTCCCGCCAACCACGCTGTCTCCCCCGGCCCCGCTCGCCCGCACGGACTCGCGCAGCAACACACCGATGTGCACAAATTCGTTGCGCACCGGGTCAGGCACATAGCGCAGCAGGTGAAACTCGCACTCCTGGCGATGGACAGCCATTTCGTCCTCACTCCTTCGCGAAGCGGGTGCACTTGGCGAGGCATACCGATCCTCCGGTCTGATCTTCGCAGCCCCGGCAGCCCCGGCATCCCGGCAGCCCATCAGCCCAGAACCCAGAACCTGGCACCCAGAACCTGGCACCCAGAATCCGGAACCCAGAACCCGGAACCCGGCAGACCGCTCTGACTCCGCAGGCCCCGCCAACTCCGCCAGCCTCGCAAACCCCGCTCCACACCATCCTAATCCCTACCCCTTCTTCTTCCTCACTTTTTCCACCCCCCAAAAGGCTCCCTTCCCGATTTCCCAAACGCCTCGATCAATTCCCTGACTCTTGTTCTTCTTTGGTCCAACCTTTCCACCAGCCTTTCCATCTCCGTGAGGTCGCCCCCGTACCACTCCGGCGGAATTTCAGCCGCCGCCTGCCAGATCGTCTCCGCTGGAAGATTCTCCAGCCGGCTCAACCACGGCTCGAAGCTCTCCCAGCCCGTCACCCCGCGATAGACAGCATTTCGCGGATACACCCCGCGCAGCGGCGCGTCTTCGAACTTCCACTCCCCGGCATGGAAGCAGTACCCCTGATCGATGAATACCGCCGTGTACTTCCGCTCCCGCGCCGTCCGCGTGAACACCGCCTGCCGTCCGTTTGCGTTCCCCGTCCATTTGTCCAGGGCCAGCATCCCGGCAAACTCCCGCAGATTCCGAACCTCCCCCAGTTGTTCCTCGGGCAGGTAATCGACCACCTGCCCCGGCATCAGCCCACCCATATACCGCGCACCAAACTGCAACCCCGCCGTGCACGGCTCACGTCGTCGTCCCAGGTCGATCTCAAGCTCCGCCGTATGCTCGATCAGCCATCCGGAGACCTCAACCACCGCCGTCTCCGGCACCGTCAACCCCACCGCTGCGGCCAGCCGCGTCGCCAGCATCTCATTGGCCAACACCCGCTCGTGCTGCGGATTGTTGCGAAACTTCACCACATACAGCCGACCATCCGAGGCCAGCATCAGTTGTCCCTGTGCTCCGCCGCGCATCTTCCGGATATGCTGCACCGCCAGGACTGCCAATCCGTTCCCCTATTTCAGTGAATAAACGGATTCTACCGGAACGACCAATAATTCTACGCAACCTGCGGCGTCTTCTTTTTCAGAATGCTCTCCCCCGTTATCTGCTCGCGCGCGGCCAATCCAACGGCCATCGCCATCACCCGATCATCATGGGTCCCGCTGCGCGCGCCCACATTCCCGCTGGCCAGCCGGACAAAGCTGCGGCACTCCAGCAACAGGCTCCGGCTCATCACACACTCCGCATCTTCCATCAGCATAGCCGCCAGACGCGCCAGCATCCTCGGCCTGCTCAGCGTTGTCGTCAGCCATCCCTGCTGCCCGTCTGCTGCCGTCCATATCTCCTCGTAACCCGCGCTGGTTCCCAGTCCCAGCAGTACGGCTGCCCCGTGATTGTTCCGCTCCACCACCACCGTCCCATGGTTGTAGCTTCGCGCGAGCGATGCCACCTGGTACGCCAGTTCCAGCCCGCCCATATGCGCGGCAAACTCGGCGCACTGCATCCCGCTTTCCAAATCCAGCACTACGGCCACCGAATAGTCCCCTTCCGAGCCACCCCCGGCGGGATCCACCGCCACCAGATACTGCCGCCCCGAAACCGGCGGAAGCCATATCTCAAGCTGTCCATTGCGCTCTCGATGCACTGGCTCCGGCACCTCCGCCAATCTGCGCTCGACCGACTCCTGATCGAAGTACATTTCGCCGGAAACCACGAAACAACGCTCCGCATCCTCGGCATACTCCTGCCGCCCCAGGCCGCCCTGGCTGGCCAGCATCCGGCGGCGAAATCCAATCTGTTCGAGATCCAGACCATGCTCCTGACAGAGTCGCCGCTCCTCCTCGCTCAGACTTGCTTCTCTGACCGACTCCAACCGATAACTCGGCTCCAGCCACCAAGGGAAGAAATGCCGTACCAGCCCCGTCTCCCCCGCGCGCCGCCACTCCTCATAAAAACACCCGCTGGCCCCGTTTGGCGTAGACTCCAGGATCAGCTCCGACCCCGTGCTCCCGCGATTCGGTGCCAGGCACGCCCGCAATCCGGCCAGCGTCTCCGCCGCATCGCCCGGCCAGCGCGACACCTCCGAGCAGTGCAGGTTCTGCACCGTCATCCCACGCCCGGCGTTCCTGTCCGCCGCGCTCACCACCCGATACTCCGCGTCGATCTTCGGAAACACGATCTGCCGCACATTCGACCGGCTGGTCTCGAGCACCCCAGTCTTCAGCGAAGGCGGAAGATGCTCGACAAAACGATGCACGATCCGCAGTATCTCCTCGGCAGACTCCTGGGTATGCGCCACCTGTACCGTCAACGTTCCCGGCTGGGTGATCGTCTTCAACAGGAAACGCCCCGCAACCCAAGTCGTCAATCCCATCTGCCGCGCCTTCAACACGATATTTCCCGCGCCGCGCCGCGCCTCGAAAGCCCGCTGCGCCGCATTCGGTCGCAGCGCGTGCAGCCTTCCGTCCTTGCCCCTCACTTTCAACAGAGTTCGCGCCAGAAACATCAGCGCGTTATCATCGTTCAGCAGCGAATGCCGATCGTCGAGCATCCGCCCCAGCAGCTCCAACTCGCGCCGGTCGCGCTGCTCCCGCTCCTCCGCCTCGCACACACTCTTCCCGATCTCGGATAGCCGCTTCGTCAACTCCTTGTTCGCCAATCCTCCGCTCCCATTCTGAACTGGTAAACAGCAACGGCCCGCCAGGACTCCCTCCCTGTCGGCCGCTCTTCGTCGCCTCGCCGGTACGCTTTATTGCCCGCCACACCAGTACTTCACCGTGTACCCGGTCGTCGCCGAGAGCGCCGCATCTCCGGTCAGCGTCACGGCCGTCGTCGTCTCCGACCACTCCACTGCGTTCACTGCCCCCACGCCACTCGCCGACACGCTCACGACACAGTTCGCCTTGGCCGTGTGCGCATACGGGAACGTCAACGTCGCCAGTGTTCCCGTCGCCGGGGCTGTTCCGGTCGTCAGCGTCAACGCGCCGCTCACCCCGTCGCAGGTATGACCGCTCGCGCAACCGATCGTCGCTCCCGTTCCCGCCGCCGCGCCCGTGGCAAGAGTCATCCCGCCGCTTCCGGCGTACATCTCAGCAGCTTCAGCCC
>JAJZFR010000005.1 GCA_021805265.1 Acidobacteriota bacterium
CGATACCGTGATGAACTCCCCGCCGCTCTTCGGCGCAGTGGTCTGCGCCGCTGCGGGAAACAGAAGACTGACCAAAACAAGCGCAACTCGCATGGATCGCCCCCCTGAAGACCGGTCTCGAAGAACGATCTTGAAAAGTTAGCTGTGAGTGTAGCAGACAGGGAAAAGACCATGGCGCGCGGCAGTGCGTCGCGCGGCAAAAAATCCGGGATCAAATCTCGGCCTCGAATATGCGGCCTCGCTCGGAAGCCCGTACACTTGGTTAACTCGAATTTCACCCATCCATCGTCAGGGGATGGATGGGAAAAATATCCCGCAGGAGTCTTCACGTGTCTCGAATGTCCAGTCTCTTCGCTCTCCGCCTGCCAGCGCCCAAACATCCTCGCTCGATGCGGACTCTGTCCGTCGCCCTGGCCCTGCTGGCTTGTCTCTGCAGTTTGTCTGTCCCGACCACTGCGCAGTCCGCTCCGGGGATTGTCCCTGAAAAAATCTACATCAAAGCCGGTCACCTCTTCGACTCCACCAGCGATAGCCTTCGGGAAAACATGGTCCTGGTGATCGCGGGCGAACGGATAGCCCAGGTCGCCCCCGCCGCCGACGTCAACATTCCGCCAGGAGCCAGGGTGGTCGATCTCTCGAAAGACTGGGTTCTGCCCGGCCTCATCGACTGTCACACCCACCTTGAAGTGCGCGCCGACCAGTACGACCCCATCAACGAGGTTCGCGCAACCCCATTCATGGGCGGCTTCAACGGCGTCGTGAACGCAAACAAGACGCTGATGGCCGGCTTTACCGGCGTGCGCGACGTTGGCTCCCAGCCATTCTTTGCCGTCGATCTGCGCAACGCCATCAACTCCGGCTACATCCCAGGCCCGCGCATGGTGGCCAGCGGACCGCCCATCTCCATCACCGGCGGCCACGGCGACATGAACGGCTTTGCCCCCGCCGTCAGCAACATGATGTACCCCGCCGAGAAGGATTTCGCCATTGTCGATAGCCCCGACGAGATGCGTCACGTCGTCCGCGCCCAGATCAAGTACGGCGTGGACGTAATCAAGATTCTGGCCACCGGTGGTGTGCTTTCGGCGGGCGACTCGCCCGGCGCGGAACAGTTGACCTACGACGAAATGAAGGTCGCCGTCGATACCGCACATCGCGCCGGACGGAAAGTGGCCGCTCACGCACACGGAACACAAGGCATCAAGGACGCCGTGCGCGCTGGCGTCGATTCCATCGAACACGGAAGTCTCATCGACGCCGAAGGCATCCAGATGATGAAGCAGCGCGGAACCTATCTGGTCGCAGACATCTACAACGACGACTACATCCTCGGCAACGCCGCCAAGTTCGGACTCGGCCAGGAGATGATCGACAAGGAAAAAATGGTCGGCAAACTGCAGCGCGAAAACTTCGCCAAAGCCGTTGCCGCCGGGGTTAAAATCGCCTTCGGAACCGATGCCGGAGTCTATCCCCACGGCGACAATGCGCGCCAGTTTTATTACATGGTCAAATTCGGCATGACGCCCGCCGGAGCTATCCGCGCGGCTACCTCGAGCGCCGCAGACCTGATCGACCGCAGCAGGGACCAGGGAACTCTGGAAGCTGGAAAATACGCCGACGTCATCGCCCTTAACGCCAATCCCCTTGAAAACGTGCGTGTTCTGGAGCATGTCGGCTTCGTGATGAAGGGCGGGGTCGTCTACAAGGACGAGTTGGGAGCCACCCAAAAATAAGCCAGGCACCGGTCGCGGCCTTCGGCGCATCCATCCGGAAATGCCCCGAAGCCTCGCTTCTCTGATCCCATCAAATTTTCATGGCGCGGTACGACCTTGCCGTCAAACTGAATCTGCAACCAACCCATCCGAATCCACTCTCAGGCGCGTAACTTAATGACAGTGCTTTCATTTTCCGCGCGCGACCACGTCGCTCCGAGGAAGGCGTTTGCGCGGTTCAAGGAAAACACGGGAACGATGAGCGGAAAGCATCGAGCGGGAAAAGTTGTCATTGTAGGCGCGGGGCCGGGCGGGTTGGCCTCGGCCATGTTGCTGGCCAAGGCCGGTCTCGACGTGACCATCGTCGAGAAGCGATCCACCGTCGGCGGACGCACCTCCACACTCGAGCAGGAGGGCTTCCGCTTCGATGTCGGGCCGACGTTTTTTCTTTATCCCCAGGTCCTGCGCGAAATCTTCGCCGCAACCGGACACAGCCTGGAAAAAGAAGTCCCGATGCACCGCCTCGACCCACAGTACCGTCTGGTCTTCGGACAGAAGGACGGCAGTTTTGGCGGCCAGTTGGATGCAACTCCCAACGTCGAGCGCATGAAGCAGGCCATCGCCGCCATCAGCCCCGAAGACGCCACGCGGCTTGAGAATTATTTCCGCGACAATCGCGAAAAGCTCGAGCGATTCGCCCCCATCCTACAGACGCCGTTTGAAAGCTGGCGCGACCTGGTCCGCCCTGAGATGCTCAAACTGCTTCCGCTGGTGCGCCCCTGGCGCTCGCTCGACAGCGACCTGCGCAAATACTTCCACGATGAGCGCATCCGCCTCGGCTTCAGCTTTCAGTCGAAGTATCTCGGCATGTCGCCCTTCAGTTGCCCCAGCCTGTTCAGTATTCTCTCCTTCCTCGAATACGAGCACGGCGTCTTTCATCCGGTGGGCGGATGCGGAGCCGTCACCCAAGCCATGGCCCGCATTGCGGAAGGGATGGGCGTAACCATCCTGCGCAATACGCCGGTACGCGAGCTGCTCTTCGAGGGGCGGAAAGTGACCGGCATCCGAACCGACGAAGAGGTTATCCACGCCGACGCCGTTGTGGTCAATGCCGATTTTGCCCAGGCCATGCAGCGCCTGGTCCCCGATCGGCTGCGTCGGCGCTGGACCGACCAGCGCATCGCGAAAAAGCAGTTCTCCTGCTCCACCTTCATGCTTTATCTCGGCATCGAAGGCCGCTACGACAGCGTGCCGCACCACACCATTTACCTCTCCGGAGATTACGAACAGAACCTGCGCGACATCGAGCGCGATCATCGCCTGACTGCGGCAGACCCCAGCTTTTATGTCCAGAATGCCTGCGTGACCGACACGACGCTCGCACCCGAAGGCATGAGTACGCTCTACGTCCTGGTGCCTGTGACCCACGAAACCAGCCGCGTGGATTGGGCCGCGCAGGAAACAGCTTTCCGGACTCTCGCGCTTCGCCAACTGGAAAAAATTGGGATTCGCGACGTCGAGCAAAGAATCCGCGTCGAGCGGCGATTGACGCCGGAATCCTGGAACAGCGAATTTCATCTCCACCTGGGAGCAACCTTCAGCATGGCTCACTCCCTGCGCCAGATGCTCCACCTCAGGCCGCACAATCGCTTCGAGGACCTGGACGGCGTCTATCTTGTAGGCGGCGGAACACACCCCGGCAGCGGCCTGCCGGTAATCTTTGAATCGGCGCGCATTACCTCGAGGCTGCTGCTCGAAGATATGGAAGTGGAGCCGGGCTGGCTCCCTGCCTCCCACGTGGAAAACAAGGCGGCCTACCAGGCGATTCGTTGATGCTCAGCCCGTCAGACGCCACAGAGAGTACGACCTGCATGCAGCGCAAACCGTCCATCCCGCTTGATGTATCGCTCGATGGCGTCCGTAGTGCGCAGCGAGAATGGGCGCGTGTCCCGATCGCTCAGCGTATATCGATGGTTCGCGCCCTGCGTCACCGGCTGGCTTCCGAAGCGGAAATCGTCGCCGCGACTGTGCCGACGCGACTGCCGGGAGCCTTGCATCGCACGATTGCCGACACTCTTGTTGCCGAGGTCCTGCCGCTGATCGAGGGCTGCCGCTTTCTGGAGCGGAACGCGGCGAAGCTGCTGGCTTCGCGCGCGCCGGGCGGGCGTGGCCGCCCGGTGTGGCTGGGTGGCGTATGCACAGAGATCGAGCGCGTCCCGTGGGGCGTCGTGCTGATCCTCGCGCCGGCGAATTATCCGCTCCTGCTCGCGGGCGTTCAGGCGCTCCAGGCACTGGTGGCGGGCAACGCCGTGCTGTGGAAGCCCGCGCCGGGCACGGAAGCTGTCGCCGCGACAATGCGCTCCCTGCTCGATCAATGCGGCTTGCCGGCGGCTCTGCTCACTGTGCTCGATGCGGACGTGGAAACGGCGCGCGCGGCCTTGGGTGCTGGCGTCGATCACGTTGTGCTCACTGGCTCCGCCGAAACCGGTGTCGCCGTGCTCCATCAACTCGCCGAAACGCTTACCTCGTGCACCATGGAACTCTCCGGCTGCGATGCTGTCTTCGTATTGCGCGG
>JAJZFR010000144.1 GCA_021805265.1 Acidobacteriota bacterium
TCGGCCACCATGCCCTGGCGATCTTTCGCGGGCAGGTTCTTGTAGGAAAGCGGCAGGTCGATATTCTCCGCGACGGTAAGATCGTCCAGCAGATGATAGCTCTGGAAGACCATGCCGATGCGCTCGCGGGCCAGATCGCCGCGCTGCTTGCGGTTGAGCTTGTGAGCGGGCGTTTCGCCAAACCAGTACTCGCCGCGCCAGCCGTCGTCGAGCAGCGCGAGCACATTGAGCAGCGAGGATTTTCCCGCGCCGGAGGGGCCCATGATGGTGACGAATTCGCCCTCGCGGATGGTGAGGGCGATGCGGCGCAGCACCCAGGTTTCGGTGTGCCCGGTCTTGTAACTGCGTTCTACATCTTTCAGTTCGATCATAGATATTCCATCTCTCCAATTTGTGAATTACTCGGACCTGAGGGCCTGCATGGGTTCAATGGATGCTGCGCGGCGGGCGGGAAGGAAGCCCGCCAGCAACGCGCACAGCGACAGTGCAGCCGTTGCGCTGAGCAGCGCCCAGGGATCGCTGGCGCTGACGTTGTAAAGCTGATTGGCCATGAATCGCCCGGCCAGCCATGCGGCGGGAATACCGATGGCCAGCCCGATCGCCAGTTGCACCAGCGCGCCCGCGAGCACCAGCCTCACCACCTTCATGCGCGTCGCCCCGAGGGCCATGCGCAGCCCGATTTCGCTCGTCCGCTGCGCCACCAGATAGGACATCACGCCATACAGCCCGACCGAGGCCAGCAGCAGCGCCAGCGCTCCGAACAGCATCGACAGTCGGGCGACCAGGCGCTCCTGATCAAAATTCCCCGCCACCTGACTGCCAAACGAGCGCAGGTCCATCACCGTCAGGTTGGGATTAATGGCGGCCAGCGTACGACGCACCAACCCATCCACGTTGGTCTGCGGGCTGTTGAAATCCAGAATCATCGCATTCACATTCATGGATCCGCTCTCGGTGGACTTCATCTCCGGCTCGGTGTACCCGGTAAACTCCTGGTTCAGCGGACGCAGATAGACCGGATGCACCTCCTCGCGGGGATTGTTCATCTTGAAATCCCGGAAGACCCCGACAATCTCGAAGGCTCCGGAATACTTCACCAGGTCGATGCCAAAGTGCTGGCCAATCGGATTTCTGCCCGGGAAAAACTTTTTGACGAACGCCTCATTCACCAGCACCACCTGTGGCGCGCCCGTCACATCCTGCTGGTTGAAGTTGCGCCCCTGCACAATGGGCACACCAACCGAGTCCAGAAAGCCTGCGCTCACCCTGTCCCACGTCGAGCCGCAGTTATCTCCCGGCCTTGGTGCTGGATGGCCTTGCTGAATCACGCACTCACCCCAGTTGTCGCCTTCGAGCGGACTGTACAAGGCAAGCCCAAGATGGGCAGCGCCGGGCAGCGCCGAGAAACGCTCCTCAATCTCGCGATACAACGCCGGAAAGCTCTCGTTGGTATAGCCCGCGCCAGCCGGATCGAAGTGCAGCACGTAGCGATCCGCAGTGGCCACGCCGAAGTTCTGTTTTTCCAGATTGAGCAGCGACTTCGTGGTCAGAATCGCCCCCGCCAGCAACACCACGGAAAGAGCCGTCTGCACCACGACCAGCGTTTTCTGCGGCAGCGCCGAGCGGTCACGGGTCGAGCGATTCACTCCGCGCAGCGCCTCCGCCGGCTGCGCATGGGAAGACAGCCACGCCGGACCCAGGCCAAAAAGAACTCCCGTGAACAGCGAAATCAGAAATGCGAATCCAAGCACGGGCAGCGAAGGACTCGCGCTGATGGGTAGGTTATGCGCATCCGGAAAGGCGAACGCCAGAATCATCCGGCTTCCCGAATAGGCCACACCCAGCCCGATCACGCCGCCTACCATGCTCAGCAGCACGCTCTCGGTCAGAATCTGCCGGATGATCGACCTACGCCCCGCGCCCAGCGCCACGCGCACTGCAATCTCTGACCGTCGCGTCGTGGTACGCACCAGCATGAGATTGGCGATGTTGGCGCAGGTTATCAGCAGCACCAGCAGCGAAAGTATCATCAGCAGCTTCAGGCCCTTGCCCGTCTGCTGTTGCAGGTTCTGGATGCCGCCGCCGCCCGGCGTCAGCACCACATGCATCTTCGGAACAAGCGCCGCGCCGCCATTGGCCGTCAGGATGGGACGCGTCATCAGCCACTGCCGCAGCGCCGCCGTGATGCGCGCCTGGAGCGCAGGCACGCTTGTTCCGGGGCGCACACGGCCCAGCAGATAGAGCCAGTGCGCCTCGGCGTGATGGAGAACGGCGACATCTCCGCGCACGTACGGCTCGGTGTGCAGCGGCATCCACACATCCGGCGGATTGTCCGTGACGCGATCACCAAAAAATCCCGGCGGCGCAATGCCGATCACCGTAAAAGGCTTGGTCTGAATGTAGATCGTGGAGCCGACGATTGAAGGATCGGAGGCGTATTCACCCTGCCATGTCTTGTAGCTCATCACCGTCGCCGGTGCCGCCGACGCGCTGTCGTCGCTGTCGGCAAAGAGTCGGCCTGCGAACGGCTGCGTCCCCAGCGCCTGAAAATAGTTTCCAGTGACAAACTCTCCGTGGATGGACTTTGCCTGATCGTTGCCGCGCCGAATGCTCCAGTTCCATATCCCCGCCTGCACTGCGGCCAGCGGCTGAAACTCCGGCGCGGCAACTTTCAGGTACTTGTAAAGATCGTAGGAGAAGATCGTCACATCGCCCGTACCGGAAGCGCCGCCCGGAAATCCCCCCTCCACACAGCAGTCGTCGTTGTCGCCGATGCGGTACAACTGCGCAGGGTCGGCGACCGGCAGCGAGCGCAGCAGAATGCTCTGCACCAGCGTGAAGATCGCGGTGTTGGCGCCGATGCCGAGCGCGAGCGTCAGGACCACCGTCAGCGTGAAGCCGGGCGAGCGGCGCAACTGGCGTACTGCGTAGCGGATGTCGTGAAGGAATCGATGCATTGCGGTGGTTCTCCGTTTCTCTGCAAAATCTGGCGGGGCTATTCGTTTCTGAGGGCCTGCATGGGTTCAATGGATGCCGCACGGCGGGCGGGCAACAGGCCCGACAGAAAGACCGTCAACAGCAGAAACGCCGCCGCCGCGCAGTAGCTGATGGGGTCAAAGGGTGTAACGCCAACCAACAGCGAGCGCAGCAGGCGCACCGCCGCAATGGAGCCGAGCGCGCCTGTCGCCAGGCCGAGGATTGCCACAGCGGTGCTGCCGCCGAGAACCAGGCGAAAGATGGCCGCGCGCGTGGAGCCAAGCGCGATGCGCAGGGCAAACTCGCGCTGTCGCTCGATCACCGAATAGGCCATGACCGCGTAGAGGCCCATCATGGCCACCAGCAGGCTCGACAATGCGTAGACGCCGAGCAGCTCGGCGGGAATGCGCGACATCTGATACTGATCGCCGGTAACCTCGCGCAGACTCCGCACCTCTTCGAGCGGCAGCGCTGGGTCAAGGCTCGCGACCGCCTGTCGCAGTTCGCCCGCGACGGCAGAGGCGGTCGTGCGCGAGCGGATGGCAATCAACACGTAGCCATAGCCGGGAGCGCCCTGAGCGAGCGGGAGAAAGAGCACCGGATCAGGGTCCGTATCGTTCGGGCTGTGGTAGGCGAATGTCCGGGTTACGCCGACGATGAGGCGAGGGCGCTTGTCCACAATCACGCTGCTGCCAAGGGCGTCCCCTTTGGGCCAGTAACGCCGCGCCATCGTTTCATTGACAATGGCTACGTCGGAGGATTGGGCGTTATCCTGACGGTCAAAGTCGCGGCCCTGTGCGAGCGGGATGCGCATGGTGCGAAAGAAATCCGGCCCATCGAAATCCGTCACGACTTCCATGTCCTCGCCCCTCGCGGGCGAGTAGCCGGGAATCGAGAAGTCCTGAGTATTTCCCGATCCCCAGTCGCCCATGGGCAGGTGGGTCGAGACGGTGGCCGAAGCGACGCCGGGCGCGCTAGAGAGCTTGTCGAGCAGCGCCGATTCGAATCGCTGCGCGCGCTCCGCCGGGTAGCCCGAGCGCGCAAGATCGATGGTTGCGGTGAGGCAGTGTCGGCTATCGAAGCCCGTGTTGCGGTGGAAGATATTGAGCGCGGTGCGGATGAGCAGCCCGCAGCAGACGAGAACCACAAAACACATTCCCAGTTGCAGGCCGGGCAGAAGACGGGAGACGATTCCGTTGCGCGACCCTCCGGCAACCGCCGCTCCGCCCGTGTGCAGCGCTTCCAACTGTGAGATGCGCAGCGACTGACGAACGGGATACAGGCCGCAGGCGAGCGTAACCAGCGC
>JAJZFR010000021.1 GCA_021805265.1 Acidobacteriota bacterium
GCTCACGATCATCCATACGCCCAGCCCGATCAGGATCAGAGGCCAGCCGAAATGGAGCACGTGCGACACAAAGCCCAGGCTTTGCAGCAGAAAAAGTATGCCCAGCACGATCAGCACAATCGCCCCGGCTGGCTCGCGACGGCGACCAAACCCACCCATCCAGGCCCCGTAGGGCGGCGGCATATTCGGCCCTCCATACGGCCCGGCATACGGCCCCGTATAAGGCCCTGTATTAGGCTCTGCGTAAGGCGGGGCCGCGGCACCGGGGTCAGCCGGGGGATAAACCGGCTCGTAACCCGCGCCGTAGCCCGCCTGCGGACCAGCCTGCGAACCCGCCGGCGAACCCGCCGGCGCGCCAGCCGCAGGTGGCGCCATCGGCCCGCGCCGCGATCCTCCCAGGTTCAGCCAGCTTCCAATCTCGTTCAGCCCGAAGGGGTCCGGCACCGGCAATCCATCCCGCCGCGCCACTGCCGTGTGGTAAGCCTCGAACGACTGGTAGAAAATCCACGCCGCAATGAACAATCCGAAGATCGGGTAGCTGTCCGTGATCGAGATCAGCACGGCAAAGACCACCACATGGATCAGCCCTTTGAAGAACTGACCGTTGTACATCGCACCCACGCCGGGGATCAGCCCCAGAAACGCCGCAACCACCGGATTCGGCGTCCCTGGCGGAGGCGGTGGCGGATAGATGGTCTGCGTGTAGGCGCGGCTCGGATTCCCGCCAAAAGCCGCATTGCACGAGTTACAGAACACCTGCCCGACCGCCGTCGTCTCCACGCACTGCGGGCAAAGCGCCTTGCCGCAGCTCTGGCAGAAGGACTTCGACTCTACTTCCGGATGATTTACGCACTGCATATCGTGCTCCCTTCCGGCGCCTGAGAGGTCTCACAGAACTTGCCCACTCCATTGCCCGTGAATTCCGTCGGCTGCTCCAGGCGCGAACCCTGTTCCAGTCGCGCCTCCAGCATCTCGTCGCCCCCCAGCGGTAACGGCGGGTTCACCGTCTGCTGGGGAGCCTGTCTAGGGTCGCGCTGGCTGCCCCCATCCGGAGCCAGTTGGCTGCCGCCGTCGCCGCGATGGTTTGCGCTCTTGCCGCGAGGCGCGCTCTCCTGACGGTCTGGCTGTTCGTTATCTGTCGTGTGCTGCATCTCGCGCATCCGAGACTCCACCTCATACACAAAACGCAGGTGGTCATAATAGCGGATCACCGGCGTCGAGGCCGTCATGATCCGCTTCTCGAGCGCCGCGCGCATCGAGGTCGTGTGCGAGTCCGCCGCGCGGACGCCGCGTATCTGCACCCCCGTCAGGCTCAGCGTCAGGGCTATGGAAAAAAAGGCCATTGCGGCAGTCATCATCAACCGTGGCTCGGCCAGTCGCCGCAGCGATGCCAGCATTCCCCGCCCTGGCCCCCGCCCGACGCGCTGCCACGGCGGAGCCAACACCCCTCCGTGAACGCCGCCCGGAACTCCACCCCGCCCGGCAAACGCCATCTCCCGCCCATGCGCCCGGCCCAACACCGTCTCGCGCAGTATCCTGTCCACCAGCCCGGCGGGCGGCTCCGGCTCAACCTCCAGGAACGCCAGCCACTGCTGCCCGCACTGCGCCTGTTCATACAGCGCCGCGCACGCCGCGCAGCCCATCTGATGACTCTCAAACACGGCCGCGTCTTCTGCCGTCAACTGCCCAT
Organism: Acidobacteriota bacterium; assembly: GCA_021805265.1. Taxonomy (GTDB): domain Bacteria; phylum Acidobacteriota; class Terriglobia; order Terriglobales; family Acidobacteriaceae; genus Acidicapsa. Next base: position 1,691 of record JAJZFR010000021.1, read on the forward strand.
CGAGGGCGTCCACCAGCATCGTCTCCCATCGCCCACACTCGGGCGACGCTGGCAGATGGACTCGATCCCGCATCGTCATTTTCTCGTGATCGATCATGGCTACATCACCTCTCTTTTGTTGCATTCCAGCAACCGCGCCAGCTCGGCGCGTCCGCGGCTGATGCGCGATTTGACCGTACCCTCCGGTATGCCCATCACCTGCGCGATCTCCTTGTAATCCATATCCTGAAGGTCTCTCAGGATCACCGCCTCGCGCAACTCCGGCGAAACCCTGGCCAGCGCCCGCTGCACCATCCCCTGCACCTCGCGCCGCGTCGCCTCATCGTGCTGGTTCGGCCCGCCCGCCTGCAGGCGGTCCAGCATCGGCCCAGGCCGCATCTCGCCCGCCTCGTCCCAGCCTTCGTCCAGGCTCCCGGTAAGCCGCTGGTTGCGCGTCCGGCGAAAGTGATCCACCAGCAGGTTGCGCGTCAGCGTTGTCACCCACACCTGCACCGAGCCACGCTCCGCGTCAAAGCTCTTCAGGTTCCCGTATATCTTCAGGAAGACCTCCTGCGTCAGGTCCTCCGCGTCTGTCCCGGAGCCAGTGAACCGATAACACAGCGTATAAACCCGCCGGTGGTGCGTCCGCACCAGCTCAGACCAGGCCATCGAGTCGCCCAGCAGGCACTGCGCAATCACCCGTGACCAGTCGGTCTCCACTTGCGCCTCCTGCCCCACGCCACGCCGCGCACTCCGGAGTGATTCCGCGTTCGGCTCCCCGTTTCGCGCGGAAATCAATCGCGCCGCAACGTCCGAGTCTCCCAACACGGCGGCCTGGCTCAGACTCGACCTCGAGCCGGATTTCGTCTCCGCCTTTTGCCAGAACACCGGGATCGAACCCATTGTAGCCGCACCTTGCATGGATAGGGATACGAATCCGCTTCAGGATTTGTTCCATCCCCGCTTTCATCCAATCCGCGGTTCGCGTTCCGTTGCGGTTCGCATCCGTTCTGCCCCGTAGGCGCGTCGGTGTGGCCCACAAAGCAGGCGGGGGAGTGCGCGCCGCGCACTCCCCCGCTTTGGTTCAGCCCCGACCCGGCAAGCTCCCTCAATACCGATCCTGGAACTCCTGCTCCACCGGATTCTCGAACAGCGACCGGTCGCGCGTCACAATCGTCAAACCCGAAGGCGTCACAAAATAACGCTTCTTGTCTTCCACCTGGTCGTAGCCGATCACCGTGCCCTCGGGAATATGCACATCGCGATCTATGATCGCCCGCCGAATCCGGCAGTGGCGGCCAATGTTCACGTGGCTGAAGATGATGCTCGAATCCACCTCCGAGTAGGAGTTCACGCGCACGTCCTGGCTCAGCACCGAGTTCAGCACCTCGGCTCCCGAGATGATCACTCCGGCGGTAATCACCGAGTTCACCGCCTTGCCTGTTCGTCCCGGCTCGCCAAAGACAAACTTGGCCGGCGGATACTGCCGTACACGTGTGCGCATCGGCCAGTGTTTGTCGTACAGGTTGAAGGTCGGCGACACCGCGCACAGGTCCATGTTGGCCTCGAAGTAGGCGTCCAGTGTACCCACATCGCGCCAGTAGAGCGCCTGCTGCTTGTTCTCGTCCACAAAGTTGTAGGCCACCATCTTGTGCTTGCCCAGGCAGTTCGGCAGGATGTTGTGGCCAAAATCGTGCTTCGAGTTCGGGTCCTCGGCGTCGGCGATCAGCTCCTTCAGCAGCGTCTCGGTATTGAAAATGTAGATGCCCATCGAAGCATCCACCGCATTCGGATTGAACGGGGACCGAAAGCTCGTGGTCTTCGGCTTCTCCTCGAAGCCCAGGATCTCTCCGTTATTGCCCACCTCGACCACCCCAAACCGCGAAACCTCCTCCGGCTCGATCGGCAGAGTGGCCATCGTCACCTCGGCCCCCGAGTCCTTGTGGTGGCGCAGCATGCGGCTGTAATCCATCTTGTAGATGTGATCGCCCGACAAGATGATCACGTGCTTCGGCTGCTCCGAGCCGATTGAATAGATGTTCTGGTACACCGCGTCCGCTGTGCCCATGTACCAGTTCGACCCGGTCCGCTGCATCGGCGGCAGTATCTCGAAAAACTCCCCCAGCTCCTGCGCCACAATCCCGGTCCAGCCCTCGCGAATGTGCCGGTTCAGGCTCAGCGCCTTGTACTGGGTCATGATGAAGACTTTACGAAGACCGGAATTGATGCAGTTGGAAAGTGTGATGTCGATGATCCGGTAGTGGCCGCCAAATGGCACGGCGGGCTTTGCACGGTCGCGGGTGAGGGGAAACAGTCGTTCCCCGGCGCCGCCTGCCAACAGAACTCCAAGAGTATCTTTCATCGCTTTGCTTCTCCTCGGGTATCCCTGTGTTCTCGCTGTGATCTCACTGTCCATTCATGAGACGAGGGAACCTCGTCGCATGGATGCCTTCCGCGCCGAACATCCGCGCCTCTTTTGCAGCATGAATTCTCTCAAGCCGCCAGACGGGCGAGAATACCATAGCAAGGCAACGGCCGGATAACAGGATTTTTCAACAGGGGAACAACCGCCCAATAAACCGATTCACGCAATCATACGGGCATCTCCGGCTCGACCCCGCGAAGTTCGGCATCATCAATCCGCCGGCTCTTCGCCCTCGACCGAGATGCGCAGCGACTTCAGGAAGTTCAGGTCGTGCGGTGTGAATCGCGTTCCGTCTTCATCAGTCGTCGAATCCCCAGCCTGACCGTCGGACCCCGGCTCCGCATTGGCCACGTCGTTCAGACCTATCGTCGCCTCCAGCATCAGCATCACGTCAAATCCATGCTGGCGTATATTCTGCACCACGCCGGCAATCTGCTCCGACTCGATCACCGACTCATGGATGGCCTCGCCCAACTGTTGGATCAGGTCGCGCAAGCGTGGATTCATGATTCCCCTCCTGCATGGTCTGCGCCCTGCGGCCACCGGGGTGTGGCGTCGGCTCGGGTAAGGCCAGGTTTCTTCTACCTTACTTCTGACTGCGAAACTCGGCAACTGGTAAGCGCTCGATCTCTGTGGGAAATCCGTCCGCTGTCCATCCTGTAAACTTGGGCCTGCAGCGGTCCCCGAAGAGGAATGATCCCATGAAACCGGAAAAATTCGGCCGAGTTCTCGGGGTTGGCTTTCGCGTCGCTGGCCGCCTCGCCGCTGGCCACCTTGCTGCTCAGCGCTCCGCCACGCAGGCGCACCCAGCCACGCCGCCACCCACAGTTCCCGACGCAGCCCGCGCCGCCAAACTCCTCGGCAAAGCAACCGGCCGTGGCCTGGGCGGCTTCCTGCGTCCCTTCAGGCGCGTCGGCGGCATCCTCTGGCTCGAAGTAACAGGCTTTTTCTTCGGCCTCTTCGCCGCCTACTTCGGCGTGGACGGCTGGCGCGTTCGCTCCTCCATCTTCCATGGCCCCGAACATCGCCACTGGATCATCTCCGCCATCGCCGCATCACTGTTTCTCTATCTCTGCCTCAGCGCCTTCTGGCGCGCCCGCAGGCGCTCGGCCAGCCTGTAAGCCCGATTCGCTACAATCGTCACAGGTCTCTCAATCCTCAAGGAGTGTTTTGTGTTGCAACGTACATTCAGCATCCTCAAGCCGGACGCCGTGCGCAAGGGATACAGCGCCGCTATCCTGGCAGAAATTGAAAAGGGCGGCTTCCATCTCTGCGCCATCAAAAAGCTGTCCATCTCGAAGAAACAGGCCGAAGGCTTCTACGCGGTTCACAGCGCGCGCCCGTTCTTTGATTCGCTCACCAGCTTCATGTCCTCCGGGCCTATCCTGCTCATGGTGCTCGAAAAGGAAAACGCCATCGCCGACCTGCGCATTCTGATGGGTGCCACCAACCCCGCCAACGCCGAGCAGGGCACCATCCGCCAGAAGTTTGCAGGCTCCATCGAAGAGAACGCGATTCACGGCTCGGACGCGCCCGAAACCGCTGCCTTTGAAATCGGCTACTGGTTCGCGGGCTACGAACTGGTATAAACGCTGCTCAATCCACGCGCTCCGGATACGCGCGCCCTGCTCAGCGTCCGCGCGTATCCGCGAGCGCCTGGTCGATCAACTGGAACAGCCGCGTTCGATCCACCACCTCGACAAAAGGCGCGCCCTTTGACTGGCTCGTGACCACCCAGATGGTCGGCGTGTGTTCGATCCCGATCCGCTGCCCCAGCGCATAATCGGCCTTCACCAGCGCGGCCAGCTTGCCCTGAGGATCGACCGCGAAGGGCAGGTCCAGCTTGTGCTCGGCGGCCCACTTTTCCGTAAATTGCCGCAGGGTATCGAGCGATGTAATCGAAGCCTGGTTGGCAAAAACATCGTCGCGATACGCGTCCCCCAGCTTCTTCGATTTCGTGTCGAACCAGCGCCCGTTCACCGCAGCCTGGAAGCTCCACGCGTGAAACGGCAGCGGAAAATCATGCCGCACCCAGGGAATGTTGTACTGCGCCGCGGCTTCCTTCAGCAGCGGATTGGCCCGCGCGCAATCCGGGCACTCCATGTCCTCGAACTCGACGATTGCGACCCGCGCCCCCGCCGGAGGACGCAGCGCCGCCGGATCGTGAACCTGGGTCGGGGGCGGCGGCGCGCCATACTGTGCCCGCGCGGCGGGCTGGGTCAGCAGAAAAGCGGCGGCAAGCGTCGGAAAAACCAGACGAAGCCAGCGTGAGGGCATTCGAGTATCCAGATTCATAGCGTCAGCAGGTCCACCTGCGCCTATTGTAACGGGTATCCCCACGCCAATCCCAGGCAATCCCCAGGCAATCCCATTGAGTGTTCATCGGGTCTGTGATACGCTTCGGTTCTTCACAGAAGACGCTGGCCTGCGTTCTGTTTTTCGCTCGCCAGGCGCCTGCCGGGGTGAACCGCATGACGGGAATCGGCAGAGAACAACACGCGACGCGCGACCCGGCGGAACACGACGGGGCCGGCAGCGCCGGAGCAGGACAAACCGGCAACTCCGGTCACCACGCCCTCCTGACCCACGATCTCACGCATCTCCACGAGCTTCTCGTCGCGCTCCGGAACACTCTGGGCAGATCGCTCGATCTGGCCGGGCGCGGCTACTGCTGCACCTGTAACCCGATCGAAGACGCGGCCACCGTCACCCTGTCCCCTGGCCGAAACCTGACCTCCGCCAGCAGCGCAACCCACCAACCACCCACCGAGGTACATCCCCATGAAAACCTATCCGGGAAGTGAAATCCGCAACGTCGCCGTGGTAGGCCACGCTCACAGCGGCAAGACCTCGCTGATTGCCTCCCTGCTCTACGCCGCCAGGATGACGGCGACCCAGGGACTGGTGAGCGCTGGCTCCGCCGTCACCGCCTACGACGAGGAAGAGATTGCCCGCTCCACCACCATGCAGAATGCCGTGGCCTTCGCCGAGTGGCACGGCGTCAAGGTCAACCTGATCGACACACCCGGCTTCCATATGTTCAGCCACGAAGCCCGCGCAGCCATGCAGGTGGCCGAGTCCGCGCTGCTCGTCGTCAACGCACAGTCCGGCGTCGAAGCCGTAACCGAACGCGCCTGGCGCTATGCCGAGGAGTTCAACCTCCCGCGCATCATCGTCCTCAACCAGATGGACTCGCCCCGCGCCGGCGGCGGAAGCGGACTGAGCGCGCTCATGGAAGACCTCCACGACCGCTGGGGGCGCACCTGCGTCCCCGTGCAACTGCCCATCACCGGCCCCGAGGGCTTTCACGGCGTCGTCGATCTGGTCACCATGCAGGCATTTACCTATCCCGCCTCCGGCAGCGACGGTCACGGCACAATCGGCGAGATTCCCATGGGCCTGCTGGCACAGGCACGCACCGCCCACGAAGCCCTCGTCGAGCTGGTCGCCGAAGGAAAGGACGAGCTTCTCGAAGAGTTCTTCGAGATCGGCACCATCCCCGAGCAGCACCTCATCACCGCGCTCCATGAGGCCATCCGCGAGGACCGCATCTTCCCCGTCCTGTTTGCCAGCGGACTGGCCAGCGTCGCCACCGACCACCTGCTCGATTTTCTCCGCGTCTACGCTCCTGCGGCCACCGAACGCGTCGCCTTCGCGGCCAGCGTGGTCACCGGCTCGCTCACCCCGCGAGAGGCTGTCCTCGCTTCGATCTCGATGGACCGCACGACCGGCGACTCCGGGGAATTCAGCCACTCCGGCAGCGACTCAGCCAGCGAATCCGGCGGCAACCCACCACCTGCCTATTCGGCTCCGGAACATGGACCGAACGGCAACACCGTCGAGTCCGGCCTGGTCATGCGCGCAGTCTCTGACGACGAACCGGTTGCACTCTTTGTCTACAAAACCATGACCGACCCGTTTGCCGGACGAATCAGCTTCTTCAAAGTCGTCAGCGGCGTCGTACGCACCGAGTTGACGGTCGAAAACTACTCCCGCCGCGTCCCCGAGCGGCTCAGCCACCTCAGCGTGATGCAGGGCCGCAAAGCCATCGAAGTCAAAGAGTTGCGCGCGGGCGATCTGGGCGCCGTGGCCAAGCTGCGCGAGACCCTGACCGGAGACACGCTCGGCCAGAAAGGCGCCGAGCTGTGCGTCGAACCCGTCGCCATGCCCGAACCGAATATGACCTACGCCATCGAGCCAAAGACCCGCGCCGATGAAGACCGCCTCGCCGCCGCCCTCCATAAAATCATCGAGGAAGACCAGATGGTTCGCTTCTTCCGCGATCCCGAGACCCATGAATTTCTGGTCGCCGGAGCGGGCCAGCAGCACATTGAAACCGTCGTCGCCCGCCTGCGCCGCCGCTACCACACCGAGGTCACCCTCAAGGCACCCAAGGTGCCCTACCGCGAGACCATCCGCGTACGCGCCGAGGCCCAGGGAAGACACAAGAAACAATCCGGCGGCCACGGCCAGTTTGGCGATTGCCGTGTCCGCATCGAGCCACTCTCGCGCGGCTCAGGATTCCAGTTCTCCAGCGAAATTTACGGCGGAGCCATCCCTCGCCAGTACGTTCCCGCAGTCGAAAAAGGCATCCTCGAAACCGCCCTGCGCGGCTACCTTGCAGGGTATCCGGTCGTCGATTTTCGCGCCACCGTCTACGACGGCAGCTACCACGACGTGGACTCGAACGAACTTTCCTTCAAGATCGCCGGTCGCCTGGCCTTTCGCAAAGCCATGGAACTGGCCAAACCCTGCCTGCTCGAACCCATCATGCACGTAACCGTCGAGGGGCCGGACGAGCTGGCCGGAGCGCTGATGGGAGACCTCAATACCCGTCGCGGACGCCTCCTCGGCATGAATGCCCGCGGAAGGATATCCGTCATCGAAGCCGAGATTCCCATGGCAGAGATGCTCAACTACGGCCCTGCCCTCACCTCCATCACCCAGGGGCGCGGCAGCTTCCACATGGAGATCAAAGGCTACGAGATCGTCCCCCCAGCGGTTGCGGAAAAGATTCTCGCCACCGCCAAACAGCCCGCCGGCGAGGACGAAGACTGACCCAACCGAACCCACGCAGGCGAAAAATCCTCCCGAAGCCGAATCCTGAGCGCTTCAGCTTCATCTGAAAGAATGCATGAAGAGGATTGGAACGATCAGGAACCGATACACACTGAGAGATTCTCGCGTCGTTTTTCCGCTGTACGCGACTCTGGCCGCATTTCTGGCCTCGACCGCGCTTGCACCGTTCTCCGCCCAGGCGCAGGCGAACCCCGGCTCGGCGCAAAATCCCTTCCTGGGCAGCGTCACGCTTCATCCGGCCACTGCCGCCGTGCTGCCGCTTTCGCTCGACGACGCCGTCCGACGCGGCTTCGAGACCAACCTCGGCCTGCGCGAGGCGGAAGCGGGCGAAACCTCCCTCCATGGCCAGGAACTCGAAGCCGCACAGCAGTTCCTGCCCACCATCACCGTCACCGGCGGAACCAGTGTTCACGAATTCAACCTCGAAGCGCAGGGCTTCAGCCCCAGCGTTATCGGCAAGTTCGGCGCATTGTTCCCCCACGGTGCTCCCCATATTTCGCTCATCACCAAGGCCGACGTCACCACCGGCCAGGTCAACTATGAGCAAACCATCTTCTCCGGCCCCGTCTTCAACGGATACCGAGCCATCAAGGCCGCGGAAAAGGTCGCCTATTTCGGCAAAATGACCGCCCGCGGCAACGTCGTCCAACAGGTGGCCACCACCTATCTCGCCGTCATCGCCGCCTCGAGCGACGTGGACAACGCCCGCGCCCTGCTCGAAACCGACCGTGTCGTCTATGAACAGGCCAAGGCCCGCCACGCCGCAGGCACCACCGCCAACCTCGACGAGCTGCGCGCCCAGGTGGCCTACCAGCAGCAACAGCAGAGGCTGATCGCCAGCCAGAACCAGCGCGATAAAACCCAAATTCTGCTCAAGCGCGAGATCGGCCTCGCGCCGGGCCAGCCAATCCAGCTCACCGATCCCGCTCCCTACAGCGACCTCGCCGATCTGAGCGAACAGGCTCTGCGCGCCGAAGCCTACGCCAACCGACAGGACTACCAGAACCTCCAGGCCCAGGCCAAGGCCAACTACTACGTCCTCGAAGCGCGCAGACAGGAGCGCCTGCCCACCCTCAGCTTCAAAGGCAACTACGGCGTCACCGAGGTCAACGGAGCTGGCTCGCACGGCACCATGATGGCCATGGGAACGCTCAAAGTCCCGCTCTTCCGCGAGGCCTCCCTGCGCGGCGACAGCGACGTGGCCCGCGCCCAGCTCGAGGGCGTCGAGCGCCAGCTCGCTGACCTGCGCATGAAGATCGATCAGCAGGTGCGCACCGCGCGCATGGACGCTGACGCCGCGCACAAGCTCCTCGACGTTGCCCGTTCCAGCGTCGCCCTCGCCGATCAGGCCCTAGCCGACGAAACGGATCGCTACACCTCCGGCCTCGACGATACCCTGCCGCTCTCACGCGCTCAGTCTGAGCTTGCCTCCGCAGAAACCAACCTCGTTCAGGCCCTCTACCAGTACAACCTCGCCAAGCTCGCTCTCGCGCGCAGCGCCGGCGTCATCGAGCTGCAATACCGCAGCTACCTCTTCGGCAAATAACCCTGCTTCCAATACGGATGTGCAGGAACGGCCAAACGCGCCCCCGGACCTGTTCTGCTTGGTTCTCTACTCCACTGGAATCAGGATTTTGTCCTGAGGAAGAATCGTATGCATCGCAGGGTCCGCCGGATTGCGCGTCCTCCCGCCAGCAAGCGGATGCAGCTTGAACAGATACAGTACATTCCGCTCCGGATCGTCAAACGCGCGGAACGATGCAACCTGCTCCAGCGAAAAATGCGCATGAAGGTCTTCGAGCGTCCCCGGATCGAAATCGTTCCATGTCGCGTACCATCCCGGCTGATACAGCGCCGTCTTCGCGGGCAGGCTCATCATGCCAAAATCGTCGCAAAGCGTGGGCAGGTGCGTCATCAGCGTAATATCGTCGCCGCTGATCGACACCAGCAGCCGATTCCCATTCGGGTGGTGGTCGATGTACCGGGTCAGCGCGCGCGCCGCCTCCACAAACGTGTACTCCGGATGAAGCGCGTAGCGGATCGTCCACACCGTGTTGACCGCCAGCGAAACCGCCACCACGGCCACAATCGCAAGCCCATATCGGCGCAAACGCGGCGGCTGATACAACAACTGCGCCATCACCCGAACCACCACAATCATCGCGAAGAACGCCACAAACGCGTAATAGCGCGGCTGCGGATGGTTCTGGTAGGTCATGAAGGCGATGTAGCCCGCCACCGCCAGCACCGAGCTGCCGAAGATCGGATCCCGCCACAGTCCCTGCGTCCATCCCTTGCGCCGGCCCGCCAGCGCAACCACGATCAGCGCGCCCGACAGCGGAATCAGAAACGGATCGATCCACAGCACCCCGTGAAACGACCACCAGAAGCTCATCAGCCGCCCATACACGCCATGCGCCTTCTCATAAGTGTTGATGAAAAAAAGATATTTGTAATCGTCGAACAGGTCCGCGTTCACCACCAGAAACATCCACAGGCTGAACGAAAGGGCCGCGCTGCCGCCCGCCGCCACCAGCAGCCGCAGCATCGGCCTCACGCGGTGGCGATACTCGAACGCCATCGCCCACACCAGTGCCGGAAGCAGAAAAACCGCCGTCGTCTTGGTCAGCATCATCGCCGTGAAGATCAGCCCGATCAGCCCCGCAACCGCCTCCGGGTGGCGAAACCGCGGCAGCCGAATCGCCAGGTTCATGGCCGCCAGGGTGAGCGTCGTCAGCATCGGCTCCAGAATCGCCAGCCGGCTGAAGCTGTAAAGAAACGGGCTCGTCACCAGCAGCGTCACCGCCAACAGGCCCGCCCAGCGCGGCCCCCGCTCGCGAAACAGCTTGTACGCGAGCACCAGATTCACCAGGAAAAAACCCACCGCCAGCCCCCGCGCCGCCGTCATCGAAACCCCGGTAGCAAAGAAAAGCAGCCACTCCAGAAACGGCCACAGCGGTACGGCAGGAGCCGGATTGAAGTCCCCCGGAAGATACCAGTTGTGATAAAAATGGGCGCGAACCGCGGCGTTCGCATACCAGCCCTCGTCGGTATATTTCGCCCAGTCCTGCCACGGAGAATTATTCGGAAAATCCGCGCTCAGATGAAGCCCGTGAAGCAGCGCCATCCCCGCCAGAAATGCAATCCACGCGGGGTATCCGTAGCGTTTCAAAGCAGACACAGGCAGGTCTCCAGGGCGATCCTCCAGCGCAGCAGAAATACACTTTGAATGGAAGTAAAACAGGACCTTTGCGATCCTCCATGGCAGTATATCTCTGCCTTGGCGCGCGCAATACCCGCTCCCGGGGAATCCATTCGAAACGGCTCTGCGAGGAAGCCTTCGGTCGGAATACTTCTTACTCGTAGGCCAGCGCGTCGATCGGGTCCTTGCTCGCCGCCATCAGCGCCGGATACGCCGCGCCCAGCACCGTTCCCGCCGCCGCAATGATCGCAGCCTTCACAATCCACGGCGTCGTGATCTCAAAAAACAGCGCCGGATAGGTATGCGCCAGCACCGCGTGAATCGCGTATGTCGCGCCAATCCCCAGCGCCACTCCGATCACCGCCATCATCGCCGACTCCCGCAGGATCATCCCCACGATCGTCGCCTTCGACGCCCCCATCGATTTCAGAATGCCGATCTCTCGCGTCCGTTCCAGCACCGCCGTGTACATCGACAGGAAGATCACCAGAAAACCCACCAGCGTGGCAATCACCGTGACCACGTTCAGCGAGATATTGAAGCCGGGAATGTGATCCGGCGTCATCAGCGACATCCACTCATGCATCGTCTGAACCTGGTAATCGCCCAGCCCCGGCGCCGCCGCAATCTCGTCGCGGATCAGATCGAGATTGTTCTCGCTGTCCGCCTTCAGGAAAAACACCGAAGCCTTGCCCGGAGAACCGATCAGCTCGCCAAGCGTGTCGATCGGAACCATCTTCCGACCACCCTTGCCCGCCTCCACAATGCCACAGATGCGGAACGCGTGGTTGGCAATCGGAATGCTGTCGCCGATCTTGTACGTCCGCCCTTTCCCCGTCTGGATAAACACGTCGTCCACAATCACGTCATACGGACCCTGAAACGGGCCGCCCTGCTCATAGACAAACGGACGCAGCGCGTTGTAACTCGCATAGTCGATGCCGTAGATGATCTCGGGATTGGGTGTGAGGGAAAAGTTCTGAATCACCGGTGCCGCAACCGTCACATGCGGCAGCTTCAGAAACGCCTCCGCATTCCGCGCCGGTACCGGCGCGCCGCCCACCGCGTTGATGAAGCTCGCGTTCGCCGGACGCACGATAATATCCGCGCCGATCCCATTGGTCCGGATCTTCTGCCCGTCGAGCTGCCCCAGAAATATCGCAACCACCGACAGGATCATCACCACCTCGATCGCGATTGCAGCCACCGAGATCAGCGACCGCATCGGACGGTGCACAAGATTTGCAAAGACCAGCTTGTTCATAAGCAATGTGTCGGCGCAGAGTCGCCGCTCCTCTTCACAGGGTAACAGGGTCTAACTTGTCGAATCTGGAATTTGTCCGCCGCAAATCATGTTCCAAACTGGGCTTCCCGTTTCAAACTTGGGCATTTTTTGACAGATACTTCAAAAATCAAGCACAAATTACAGTTAAATTTTGACCATTGGCCGGAAATAGACGTATCTTGATTGTGGAAAACTCTTCCAGGAAAGTGTTTACCGCTTCTTTGATGAGTATGGGAACCTTTGGCGAAGACCTGCGGATGGAGCGGCTCAGCCGCGGGATCGGGCTGGAAAAAATTACCGAGATCACCAAGGTGAGTCAGCGCCACTTGCAGGCGCTCGAGTCCAACCAATTCCGTGCGCTTCCCGGCGGAATCCTCAACAAGGGCATCCTTCGCGCTTACGTCAAAGTCGTCGGTCTCGACGAGATGGACTGGATGACCCGCTACCAGCGAGCCTATATCGCCAGCGGCGAGCTGCTCGACGATGATCGAAACTGGATCGAATTCGCCGCCAACGTCGGCCGCGCCAGAATCCGCCAGCGCGACCTCGTCCAGCTCCGCCTCAAGTGGCTCGGCGCCATTGCACTCATGCTGGTCGTCGCCCTCGCCGCGTTTCTCGCCATTCGCTACTTCGGCTACCGCTCCGGCTGGTGGCCACAGATGCTGCCCCTGCGAGAGTGGTTCGGTTCCGTCGCCAGCCTGGTCACAAGACTCGTCTCAAGCACTGCTACCAGTGGCTGAGTTATCCGTCCTGTCCAGTCCTCGCTTGTCCACGAGCCAGCCGCTCCCCGTTCAACCCTGATTGTCCCCTATTGAGCCGCCCATCTCCCCATTGAGCCTGCCCGCTTTGCCCTTCGACTAGCCGGAAGGTTACCATGGACTCAAGCCGTTTGTGGATGTGCCTTCTCCGTTCGCCCAGAGCATACGCGGCGAGGCAAGACGAGCAGCCATTCGTCCACAGCGTGCAGCCTGGAAGGAGTAACCCCTTGAGCGACCGTTTTCTCTTCACCTCGGAGTCCGTCACCGAAGGCCATCCCGACAAGATTGCCGACCAGATCTCCGACGCGATTCTCGATGCCTGCCTCGAGCAGGACCCCTACAGCCGCGTCGCCGCAGAGACCCTCACGGCCACCGGCCTGGTGGTCATCGCCGGCGAAATCACCACCAAGGCCTATGTCGATTTCCAGACCCTGGTGCGCGGCGTCGTCGCCTCGATCGGCTACGACAACGCCCTCTACGGCTTTGATTCCAACACCTGCGCGGTCATCTCGACCATCAATCGTCAGAGCGGCGACATCGCCCAGGGCGTGGACACCGGCGGCGCGGGCGACCAGGGCATGATGTTCGGCTACGCCACCGACGAGACCCCGGAGCTGATGCCCGCAGCCATCTCGCTCGCCCACAAGCTCACCCGTCGCCTTACCGAGGTCCGCAAGAGCGGCAAGCTCAGCTACCTGCGCCCCGATGGCAAAAGCCAGGTCACCGTCGAATACGACGAAGCGGGCAAGCCTGTACGCATCGATGCTGTCGTCCTCTCCACCCAGCACGCCGAAAGCGTCTCGAACGACGAGCTGCGCGCCGACATCCTCAGGCACGTCATCCAGGCCGTCCTGCCCGCCGCCTGGCTCGACGAAAACACCAAATACCACATCAACCCCACGGGACGCTTCGTCATCGGCGGACCCATGGGCGACACCGGCCTTACCGGACGCAAGATCATCGTCGATACCTACGGCGGCGCGGGCCGTCACGGCGGCGGCGCCTTCAGCGGCAAGGATCCGACAAAGGTTGATCGCTCCGCTGCCTACGTCGCCCGCTACATCGCTAAAAACATCGTCGCTGCGGGACTCGCCTCGCGCTGCGAGGTCCAGCTCGCCTACGCCATTGGCGTGGCTGAGCCGGTCAGTGTACTGGTAGAAACCTTCGGCACCGGCAAGCTCACCGGAAAGCAGCTCACCGAACTCGTCCGCAGGAACTTCATCCTTACTCCCAGGGGCATCATCGAAAGCCTCAACCTGCGTCGCCCCATCTACCAGAAGACGGCAGCCTACGGCCACTTTGGCCGCAACGAACCCGACTTCACCTGGGAAGCCACCGACAAGGCCAGCGCCCTCGCCGAACAGGCCAGCGCCCTCGCCGCCACAAAATAACCCCATCCACGCCTGAGGCAGGAAAACGAAGGGCTGCTCTGATTCAGAGCAGCCCTTCGTACGTATACCCAGCGGGATTGGATTCTCACGCAACTTTTCCTCAAGAAAAGTTGCACCGCGCAGTGTTGGCTCGGGCACAGTAACTGTCGAACTGCTCGAGAGCAGCCCTTCGTTTCAGCACCAATCGTCGCGATTCACAAACTATCGCGGCAGCGCCTTGCTCCCCACCACGCTGAATTCTGCGGTAGACTTCACGCTCGTCTCCTCCGGCTGCGCGTCCCCAACGGTGAGTGTGTACTTGCCCGCGAGGATCGAGCGCTCGCCCTTTTCATCGACGCTCGAAAGCGAGCGCGGATCGAGGTGGAGCGCAACGCTGCGTGTTTCGCCCGCCAGCAGTGAGACGCGCTCGAAGGCGACCAGCGAGTGGATCGGGCCATCGGCTTGCGGCGTCTTGAGATACGCCTCGACCGCTTCGTCCCCTGCAACCTTGCTGCTGTTGGTCACCGAGACCGTCGCTGTCAGCGGCTCGCCCGCAGTGAGTTTGTCCGCCGATAGCGCAACCGGCCCAAAGCCGAAGCTCGCATAACTCAGCCCGTAACCGAAGCCCCACTCCGGCTTGCCCGTGTAATAGCGATAGGTGCGGTTCCTGAACGAGTAATCGGTAAACGCGGGCAGGTCAGCAACGCTGTCATAGAAGGTGACAGGCAATCGGCCAGCCGGATTGTTCAGACCGGCCAGCGTACGCGCAATCGCTGCACCGCCCGCCACGCCGGGATACCAGGCCTCCAGGATTGCCGCAGCGTTCTGCTGAACATCCCCGAGAGAAACCGCGCTGCCGCTCATCAGAACCACAACCACCGGTTTGCCGCTTGCCGCAACCGATTGAATCAGCTTTTCCTGCGCCGCGGGAAGCGAAATTTTCGTCCGGTCGCCGCCCGAGAAACCGTCGATTTTGATGGGCATCTCTTCGCCTTCCAGTTGTGGCGAAAGACCCACAAACGCAAGCACCACATCAGAGGCTTTGGCTGCTGCGACGGCCTCGTCGAGCTGGGCCTGCGCGGGCGCTGCCCAGTTCAGGAATACACCCCCGCCCGCCTGATCCTCCGAGTGGCTGTAGCTCAACTCAAAGGCGTGTGGCGCGACATCGGCGAAATCCATAGCGAACTGGATCGGCTTCGCGCCAGACATGATCGGCGGCGCTGAGGGCGACGCGCCCTCGGCCAGCGCAAACCGGTGTGTCGTCGCCGCGCCATGACCCGCCACCATATCTCCCTGTGCGACAATCTTGCCATCAACCATAACCGCGACCGAGTTTTTCGGCGAATAGGGAAAGCTGTCCGCAGCCTCGACCGCGAACTCGTAATGGCCCGGCGCGGGCGGCGTGAAGGTGCCCGTATAGCGAACCGAGTAGTCGTGTGTATGCAGCGCGGCGACAGGAAGCGAGTCGCCCCAGCTATCCTGGATGTTCGGTTCCGTCCGTGTCACAACCGCACGACCGGTCCAGTCCGGCGTCGCGAAAAACTCCACCTTCAGGCCGCCGCCAAAGGCGCTGCGCGACACCGGAACCTTGAAACCATCCGCCAGTGTCGAGC
>JAJZFR010000076.1 GCA_021805265.1 Acidobacteriota bacterium
TGGATTGAGCTGGCCATGGGGCCTGTGCTGATTGGGCTGGGAATATGGCGCTTTCGACGCAATCCGAAGTCGAAGCTGGATGAGTTGCTGAAGTAGGCGACGGTTGGCGACGCTCTACAACCGCATACAGGGGCGCAGCGTCGAGCGCTTGAGCGCGCTGAGCGATGGTATCTTTGCCGTCGCGATGACTCTGCTTGTGCTGGATATTCGCCTGCCCTCGGCGACGGTGATTCACAGCGAAGGAGCACTCCTGAACGCGCTCGCTGCAATGGCTCCGCAGTGGATCACCTACCTGATGAGTTTTCTCACGCTCGGCATCTTCTGGGCGGGTCAACAGACGCAGTTGAACCACCTGGGCGAGGGCAGCCGCGACCTGACGTGGATTCACCTCGGCTTCCTGTTTGCCGTGACGCTGGTGCCGCTTTCAACGCGGCTGCTGGGCGAGTTTATTCACTTTCGTCTGGCGCTGATGGTCTACTGGGCCAACCTGCTGCTGCTTGGCGCAATGCTCTACTGGAGCTGGAAGCATGCCGAAGCGCACAAGCTGATCAAGGAAGAGACTCCTCCCGAAATTCGCGCCGCCATCTGCAGACGCATCTTCCTGGCGCAAAGCCTTTACGCGATCGGTGCCGCGCTTTGCCTGGTGAATACGTATGTGAGCATTGCGGTGATTGTGGCGATTCAGTTGAACTATGCGCTTGCTCCGAGGCTGGGCCGCGAACGCGCCTGAGACTTTCGCTACACCGTCACAGTCTCGCGATACTCGCCGAAGACCGAGCGCAGCGTGTCTGCGATTTCGCCCACGGTAGCTTCGGCTTCGACGGCCCGGAGAATGGCGGCCATCAGGTTGCCGTCCCCCGTTGCCGTGTTGCGCAATTGGCGGAGCGCCTCTTGCCACGGGCCGGGATTGCGACGCCTGCGATAGTCGCGCAGGCGTTCGATCTGGCGACGCTCCTGCTCGGGATCGATTCGCTGCAGCGGTGTCTCGGTCATGGCACTCTGTTGAAATCGATTGACGCCGACCACGATGGCTTCTCCCGAATCGACGTTGCGCTGCCACTCGTAGGCTGCCTGCTGAATCTGCTGCTGTACCCATCCGGACTCGACGGCGCGACGCATGCCGCCGAGCTTTTCTATGCGTGAAAAAATCTGACGCGCTTCGGCTTCGAGCTGGTCGGTGAGCGCTTCGATGGAATAGGCTCCGCCGAGCGGATCGACGACCTCGGCGACGCCGCTTTCGTGCGCGATGATCTGCTGTGTGCGCAGCGCGATCTGCGCAGCCTTTTCCGTGGGGAGCGCGAGGGCTTCATCGAATCCGTTGGTATGGAGACTTTGCGCGCCGCCGAGAATGGCGGCGAGCGCTTCGAGCGTAGTGCGCACGATATTGTTCTCCGGCTGTTGCGCGGTGAGCGTGGAGCCGGCGGTCTGGGCGTGGAACCGCAGCATGGCCGAGCGCGGATTCTGCGCATGGAAATCGTCGCGCATCCAGAGCGCCCAGATGCGTCGGGCGGCGCGAAACTTCGCAACCTCTTCCAACAAATTCGAGTGGGCATTGAAGAAGAAACTCAGGCGCGGCGCGAAGCTGTCAATCGCAAGGCCGGCAGCAAGGGCGGCCTCGACGTAGGCGCGCCCGTTGGCGAGGGTGAAGGCAAGCTCCTGCGCCGCAGTCGAGCCGGCCTCGCGCATGTGGTAGCCGCTGATCGAGATGGTGTTCCACTGTGGCGCGTGCTCACTGGCCCAGGCCATCAGGTCGGTGGTGAGGCGCAGCGATTGCGCGGGCGGATAGATGTAGGTGCCGCGCGCGATGTACTCCTTGAGAATGTCGTTCTGCACGGTGCCGGTGAGCTGGCTCGACTCGATGCCGCTGCGTCTGGCAGCGACGACGTACATGGCGAGCAGTGTCGCCGCAGTGGCGTTGATGGTCATCGAGGTTGAAACTTCGTTTACGGGAATGCCGGCGAAGAGCCGCTGCATGTCTTCAAGCGAACTGATGGCCACGCCCACGCGGCCAACCTCGCCCGCAGCCAGCGGAGCGTCAGAATCATAGCCGGTCTGGGTGGGCAGATCGAAGGCCACGCTCAGCCCGCGCGCGCCCTGCGCGAGCAGGAAATGGTAGCGTTGGTTGGACGCTTCCGCATCGCCCATTCCCGCATACTGGCGCATGGTCCACAGGCGCCTGCGATAGCCCTCGGACTGAATTCCGCGGGTATAGGGAAACTCGCCCGGCGCGGAACGATCCTGCTCGCTCGATGCCTCCGCTCCGAGATCGTCCGCAGTATAAAAGGGTGTATCTCTGTCGTTCACAGCAGTCCTCTCGCCGGAACTTGCGCTACGCTCGCTCGCGAAAATATTCGGCAATCTCCAGCCAGTTGTTCATGCGCGTAAATTCGGTCGCGGCCATGTTGTGCGGCGCGGAGTAGAGCAGGCCCGTCCCCTCGAAGCGCAGCAGGTTGCGGGGCAGATCGTCGATCAGGTAATCGGCGCGCAGGATGCTTTTATCGCCGCAGAAAACATAGCGCGACGGCGGCAGAAAGGGAAAATGTCTTTGCAGCCAGCGATACTTTGCGCCGAAGGAATTGGGCACAGACATGGCCTGGGTTGCAATGAAAATATCAAAGCGCTGACTCAACTCTTCGAGCACCCGTTGCGCATCGGGAAAGATGGGAAGGTTGGCAAAAAAATCTTCCTCGTCGAGGAAGGCGCGGAGCTTGTCCAGACGGTCGGATGCGACGACATCCCAGAGACCCTTGCCGCGCAGCTCCTCGCGCGTAACGGATTCGCCGAACTCATTGTTATAGCGGCGTAGATGCTCCCCGAGCGTATCCGCCATCACTTCGTCCATGTCCACACAGATTCGCGTCATCACCCAGGCCGCCCCTTGCTGTTATACAGCAGCGAGCGCATCCTCGACATGCTTGCGCGCCTGAAGCGCCAGTTCGCCGCGATAACGCTGGTCAAGCGCATCGGCCGCGATCCAACCCGACATCAGGACCATGGGCATGCCAGGGCCGGGGTGGGCCGCGCCACCAGCCAGAAACAGTCCGTCGATGTCGCGGCGACGGTTCGAGGGCTTGAATGCGCCGCTCCATTTTCCGTGGCTTGAGAGGCCATAGATTGCGCCGTTCAGCACCTTGTATCGAGTGTGAATATCGACTGGCGTGAGGTGGCGCTCGAAGACGATTCGCTCTTCAAGATCGGCCATGCCGGCGGTGCGTTTGAGCTTGTCGAGAATCACCTGTCGATAGCGCGGAAACATCTCGTCCCAGTTGTGTTCCGGGCGCAGATAGGGAGTGTGCACCAGCACGTAGAGCGCGTCGCCGCCCTCGGGCGCGGTAGCCGCTTCGGTGCGTGTGGTCGAGGCAAGATAGCAGGTTGGATCGGGCGCTGGCTGGCCGAGATCGTAGATGTGGTGAAATTCCTCTTCGGGGTCGCGAGAAAAGACAAAGCAGTGGTGCGCCAGATGTTCGTATCGCTTGTTGAGGCCAAGATAAAGCACCACGCCGGAGCAGGCAGGCTCGTACTCGCGCTCGCGATCAAACCGGCGCGCGTGATCCCCGCCGAGCAACTCGCGATAGGTGCGCACGGAGTCTCCGTTCGAGACGACGGCGTCGAATTTGTGTGTTTCTCCCGAGGCGGTGATCAGGCCGCCGATCTTGCCTCCTTCGACGAGCAATCGCGCGACCTCGGTCGAGGGATGGTAGACGACGCCGAGTTCGCGGCCCAGCTTGACCAGCGCCTCAGGCACGGCGCGCGTGCCACCCTTCGGATACCAGATGCCCTCTTCGGATTGCATGTGGCCGATGGCGCAGAGGATTGCGGGCGATGCGTCGGGCGAGGAGCCGACGTACTGGGTGTAGTGATCGAGCATCTGGGCCACGCGCGCATCGGGAATGTACTCGCGAATGGTCCCCGCTACGGTCTTGCCCAGGCGCATCTTCATCACGTCCTTGAGCACCTCGATCGAGAACGCGCCCTTGATGTCGAGCGTGTCCATCATGGAGCCAACCGGCTTCCAGAAGAAGAATTTATTGCTGATGGCGTGCAACTGTTCCGAGAGTTTCTGGAAGTCGAGGAACCCAGCGCCCATGCCGGGCTTCAGGCGGTCAAGCGAGGTGGCCATGGCCTTGAGATTGTCCTCGAGATCGAGTACCAGTCCATCGTCGAAGAAGCAGCGCCACTGCGGATCAAGCCGAACCATGCCAAGGTAATCTTCGAGCCTGCGGCCTGCTTCGGTGAAGATGCGACGCAGCACGGAGGGGCGAATCAGGATGGTAG
>JAJZFR010000258.1 GCA_021805265.1 Acidobacteriota bacterium
CGCTGCTCGTAGAACATGTCCGGCGGAATACGAAAATAAACATTCAACGGAGCCGATCCATCGCCCTGCAGCGAATCCGCCGAAGCATAATCCCACAAGGCTACCGTATGATCGCTCCTGGCCCAGCGCGGTGCGTCGTCCGCAGTGGATTTGGCGGGCAACACAAGATTGCTCACCACCACCGTCTCCCCTTGCAGCAGCCCGGATTGAAGCGCCACAGCCTGCGCCGCCTGGATGGTCTGGTCCGCGTTCATTCCCGTGATGATCAACACCTTGCTGAAGGTGTCATTCGGGTTCGCTCGCATGGCCACCGTCGGCCCGCTGATCGTACCCATATCCAGACCGCCCGGCAGCATCGTCGGGTTTTCCGCGATCAGCACGCTGTCACCCTCCGGCAACTGACCGATATACGTCGGAAAGCGCGACGGACGATTCTCCGAGGACATCCCGAAATACGAGGCCACAATCCCCGCCGCCTGCACCCCTTTCAATGTCGGCGCGGAGGCAAAGACGATGGGAATCTTGGGCGGCTCGATCGACTGAAGGTCCAGAAACGGCAGCGGCAACTGCCGCAGATCGTTGGCCAGCGGAAGAATATCGCCCGCTACGTCCAGGTACGAGGCATCGCTCACATTGGCCCACAGCGCGGTGTTCGACGGGTCTTCGCAGACCATGGTGTAGTGACCGATAAACTCGACGGTAAAAACATTGCGCCGCACCAGCAGATCGGGCGGTATATCAAAGTCCCCCTCCGCCACCTGACTGCCGTTCGTAGGATTGGTATTCGGCGGAACCTGGATCGTCGCGAACAGCGTCCCGTTCATCATCAGCCGGATGTGGCTCAACTGGGGCAGAAGACTCGGCGAAAACGCATAGATCACGTGCATCTTCGCCTTGCGCACCACATAGGTCTGCTTCAGGTTGAAAAACGCGCTGTGCTGGCTGTCGATGCCTCGCAGGTTCACGTTTCCCACGCTGGCGTCCTTGAGCGTGAAGATGTCGTGGAACTGTCCCGGCGGAGGGGGCGCGATCTTCGACCGCGGATCGTTCGCCGCCAGCTCTCCCTTTGCCGCAGTACCCGGCAGCGCGGTGGCACCAGTTGCTCCGGAAGTTGCATTCGAGAAGGGCATGTTTGCCACGCTCGGCGAGGCGGCCTGTCCCGACGCCTGTCCCGATGCCTGTCCCGATGCTGCCGCTCGCGCTCCGCCACCGCTTGACCGCGGCGGCAACGCCCGCGCGCTCAGCCCGCCGAGCGCCAGCGCCAGCATCACCATGCTCGCCGTTCGCGCCGCTACCCGCGATTTCGCAACCGGCTTCTTTCCTTTGATCGGCTTTTTCGCCTTGTGGATATGACTGGTCGGGAACAGCAGGCTGCCAAACATCATCTGCAGCCCTTTGAACGAGATCACGAAGATGCGCCCCAGACTCTTCATCGGCTGATCCACCTCGCGGCTCTCTCCCCAGCCCAGCCAGGTGTCGGCACGCGAATACAGCACCGTCGTCAACAGCTCCTGTTCGTCGATGGTGAGGTCCTTGAATTCCAGTCGCAGCAGAGATCCGTCTCCTGACACAATCGTTACCGGCAGATAGCCTTTCATCAAGGATACGGGAAAGGTCAGCTTCGCCTTTTCGCCCAGGGTTATGTCGATCAGTTCCTCCAGCCGCACAGCGGTTCCGCCGCTCGAGGCATCGATGGTGCTGCCGCGCACAACTCGGCCATTGGGCAACTCGAGCAGTATCTCCGTGACCAGATTGATGCGCACATGATGGCGCAACTGCTGCATCTCGCGCGACACCGCCACGCAGACGCCCAACACGACAACATTCAGAAAACACCAGATCAGGTTCATGATGACCGTGCCCGGTCGATCGCGATCCCAGATGAAGAATCGCGGAATCGAAATCAGCAGCCCCATCACGTTGAAGAACAGGAGCGCGAGAAAAGGTTGCGCGATGCGGCGATCAAAGAAGCTGCGTTTCACGATCCCGCCCTTCGCTGTCACGTTGAACTTGCCCAGCTTCGGATTGATGAAGGCAAGCAGCGTCGGCAGCAGGATATACGGCGACAGGATGGTCTCGTAAATCTCGTTCCAGAAGGAGTGTCGATGCCTGCCCTGCACCCTCGAGTTGGTGATGTTCGCCAGCGTCAGATGCGGAATTGCGTAGGCCAGAATCGCCGCCCAGTACCCCGGAACATTGGTATCGGAAAGCAGCAGGTAGATCAGCGGCGCGGTCAGAAAAATCAGTCGCGGCAGCGCATACATGAAGTGCATCATCGCATTGAAATAGCACAGCCGCTGCGAGAGCCTCATGCCCGGTTGAAACAGAGGATTGTCCACGCGCAGAATCTGGATCATGCCGCGTGCCCAGCGAATGCGCTGGCCTACGTGCGCCGACAAGCGCTCCGTGGATAGCCCCGCAGCCTGCGGGATGTTGATATACGCCGTGTTCCAGCCGCGCGACTGCATCCGCAGCGAGGTGTGCGCGTCCTCGGTCACCGTCTCGACCGCGATGCCGCCTATCTCATCGAGCGCTACCCGCCGAATCACCGCGCACGATCCGCAGAAAAAAGCCGCATTCCAGAAGTCGTTCCCATCCTGCACAACGCCGTAAAACAGTTCGCCTTCATTGGGAATGACGCGAAACTGACCCAGATTGCGCTCGAACGGATCCGGCGAATAGAAGTGATGCGGCGTCTGTACGATGGCCAGACCCTTGTCCCGCAAAAGCCAGCCCATCGTCACCTGCAGAAAGCTCCGCGTCGGCACATGGTCGCAATCGAAGATCGCCACAAACGGAGAGTGCAGCGTCTTCAGAGCGGTGTTGATATTGCCCGCCTTGGCATGAAAATTATCCGGGCGTATCTTGTACCCCACTCCCGCCTGGAAGGCGAACTCCTGAAACTCCTTGCGCCGCCCATCGTCCAGAATGTAGACGTGCAGCTTGTCCGTTGGCCAGTCAATGTTCAGCGCGCCCAGCGCGGTGTAGCGAACCACGTCCAGCGGCTCGTTGTACGTGGGAATCAGCACATCCACATGGGGCCAGGAATCAGTGTCTTCCGGCATCGGCATCGGCGCCCGTCGCAGCGGCCAGATGGTCTGAAAATAACCCAGAAACAGAATCAGAAAGGAGTACACCTCGGCCATGATCAACAGCATGATGAAGAACGCATCCAGCGCGCCCCAGTGATTCGACGGATCGCGGAAGAACATGTAGGTCTGCGACAGTCGCCAGTATCCGTAGCGAAAGGTCGCGAACAGAGACATGATCATCAGCGTCAGCGTGATCAGGTACGAGTCCGAGGCGCGGCCAATGGCCAGGCCGATAATCAGCATCAGCAGCCCGCACACCGCCTGCTGCGGCCAGGTGAGCGGCAGGACCGCGAAAAAATAACAGATCCCCAGCGCAAACATGAGGAACAAAAATCGCATGAAGCGAAACGCAAAGGACTTGCCCGCGCCAATATCGTGCCAAACCTGGTTTGCGGTCATCGTTCGCTCCAGCGGACGCCCCGCTGCGCCACCGCGGCCGGCGCGGAGAGGCTGCGGACCCAGTTTGCCAGATTCAGATAATCTTCCGCGATCACGCTGCTCGGGGCATAGTCCATCACCGTCATGCCTTCCGCCAGCGCTTCACTCACCGTGGGGCTTCGACGCAGCGCAAAGGGCAGCAGCCGGTTGCCGATCTGTTCCCGCAGAATCTCCCGAACGTCCAGATGAAGCTGCTGCGAACTGTCAAACTGGTTGAGAATGTAAATCGGCTGCGCCTGGGCGTGCGCGCTCGCTATCTGATTTTGAAAGAAGGATTCAATCGCGCCCACGCTCACCACCGAGTTCATGTCCGGAACCACCGGAACCAGTACCGTCGGGTTCATGCGCAGCACCCGACGCATGGTCGCACCGGAGGCCGTCGGCAGGTCCATCAGAATGCGGCTTGCTTCATGGGCGTGGTGCATCACCTCCTGAATCAAACCATCCGCTCCGCCAGTGGGTTCCGCCTTCTGCGTCTCCTGCTTGTGTGTCTCCGGGTCCAGGGTAATCATCTGGATGGGAGCGTCGCCCGTCGATCCCGGCGGGCTGAAGGTGCGCAACTGCCCCGGACGCTGATCGCGCGCGCCGAAGAAAAACGGAAGCAGCCCGTAGGCCGCCAGATCGACCAGCAGAACGCGTTCCCCGCGCGCCGAAAGCGCGCGCCCCAGCGAGGCCAGCAGACTCGTCTTCCCAACGCCTCCGGCGAGGGAAAACAAGGCCATCACCGGCGTCCGCCCCGGAGC
>JAJZFR010000007.1 GCA_021805265.1 Acidobacteriota bacterium
GGCGCGCTCATACTCGCGGAGAATCTTGATCGAGTTCAACAGGTAAAGCACGATGACAACGACGACGATCAGCAGCGGAATTCCGGTCAATGCCATGGAACGGCCCTCTTTCTTTTGCGCCTGTGACACGATCTCTGGCGCAATACGGATTGTACTCTCAGCCTTTGGCGGGGCTGTTTTTATTCGGCTGCGGGCAGCGGCTCGACGAGGAGGCGGTCGCCGACGACTCCTGTAACGCGAAGTTTGCTCTGTGCCGGCAATGGCACGGACGCGAGCGCCTCCCAAATCTCTCCCTGGACCTGGACATGACCGCATCGTCCGTCGGTGCCTGCGGCGGTGGCGATCGGCTCCATGGCGACGGCCAGGTAACCGACCAGCGCGGCGGGGCCGAGGAGCGATTTTCTGCGTTTGGCGCGCAGTGCCAGGCGGAGAAGCAGCACGGTGATTCCGCCAAAGGCCAGACTGAGCGCAATGGCGACAGCCGGCTCGATGCGCAGCTCGGGAATGGGCGCGTCGATGAGGGTGAGCGCGCCCAGGGAGAGGCATGCAATGCCTGCGAGGGCGAGCAGGCCATGGCTGGCGAACTTGACCTCGAGCAGGAGCAGCACCGCGGCGGCGAGCAGCAACAAAAGCGCGGTATGCCGTATGGGCAGCATGTCGAGCGCGAACAAGGCGAGCAGGACCATTACAGTGCCCATTGCGCCGGGGACAATGGTGCCGGGAATATGAAATTCGAGATAGATCAGGAGCGCGCCTGCGACCAGGATGAGCAGAGCCAGATTGGGATTGGCGAGGGCACCGAGAACGCGTTCGCGCACGGTTGGGTCGAGAGTGATTATCGTTGCGTTTTTCAGGTCGAGCCGCTGCTTTGTTCCGTCCATCCTGGTAATTTCGCGGCCATCGAGCGAGGCGAGCAGAGTCGCGTCATTGGCGGCGATCAGGTCGATCAGGTGGGCGTCGAGCGCCTCCTGGGCGGAGTAGGCTTTGGAGGTGCGCACGGCCTGCTCCGCTGCCTCGACATTGCGCCCGCGCCGAGCGGTGTAGGAACGCAGAAAGGCGGCTGCGTCGTTTTCCATCTTCTGCTTCATGGTGTCATCGGGTGTGCCTGTTTCGAGCACGGGATGAGACGCGCCGGCGTTGGTTCCCGGCGCCATGGCGGCAATGTCCGCCGCTTCGAGCAGGAAAAATCCGGCAGAGCCGCCGCGCGCGCCAGAGGGAGCAATGTAGACCGCGACAGGCACCTGAGAAGAGAGCATCGCTCCGACCATCTGGCGGGTGGAGTCGAGCAGTCCGCCGGGCGTATCGAGTTCGACGAGCAGCAGCGCGGCGTGGTCGCGATTGGCCACGGCAATGGCGCGTTCCAGCCGGGCCGCGCTCACCGGTTGAACGGTGTCTCGAAGCGCGACGCGGTCCACAAGCGGAGCAGCGGACGGACCGGCTGGCAGCGCGCGCGCCGACCAGTACGCTGCGAAGAGCAGAAAAAATGCCGCGAACTTCCGCGACATTCGCTGCGCTCGTTCTGCTTTCGAGGTCTTCATTGGATTTCCTTCATCTCTGATTCGGAGGTTGCTCGGTGGTGTTGGTGGCTGCTCCGACGGGTGGCGCGTCGAGTGACTTCTGACGCATGGTTTCGGCGCGCGCTTCAATGGTTTTGCGGAGGTCGCGCGCGGAGCGATTTGCGCCATCGAGGCGTAGGGCCTGCGCAATATCGGCGCGTGCGGCGGCGATCTGGTCGGCGGCCAAGTCGAGCCTGGCCAGCACCAGGCATGCTTCGAGATTGGGCTGCTCGGCGAGAGCTTGCTGGGCGTGTTTCCGCGCGTTGTCGGGGTCACCGGCGCGCTCTTCGACCTCGGCCATACCGGCGTGGGCGTCGGCGCTGCGGGGGTCGGCTGCAAGCGCGGTCCGGTATTCGCGCTCGGCTTCGAGGAGGAGTCCGTGATTGAGTTTTTCCTGTGCGTCGCGGCTGAGTTTTGCGGCGCGCTGATCGCCGGGGAGCGTGGCAATGCGCGCGGCCTCCACCTGATCGAGCATCAAGGCTGCCTGGCGGAATGCGGCCCCGTTGAAGTTGCGCTGGATGCGTTCGAGCGGCTCGACTGCGGTTGCAGGGGTTGCGTCAGTTGCAGGGCCGGTCGAATTGGCAGTCCAACTGGCGAGCAAGGCGCGCGCTTCGCTGTCGGCTCCTCGCAGCTTCAGCGCCTGGTCCAACTCGCGCTTTGCGCCGGCTTTGTCTCCGCTGCGATGAAGGCTGACGGCGAGGTTGAAGTGGTAATCCTCGTTGGTGGGGTCGGAGGCTTCGGCCTGGCGATAGAGCGCCGCGCCATCCTGTCCGCGCCGGCTGGCTGCGACGCCCTGGTTATTGACCACCTCGGGGAGCGGAAGAACGCGCGCAATCGAGGCAAAGGCGTCGCCCGCCTGCTGATAATTGCCGGAGTAAATCAGGGAAAGTCCGCGATAAAAATCGGACTCGAGCGCCGAAGCATCGCCCGGCGGAACTCTGGCAAAAGCGACGGCTGCGTCTTCGTAGTCCTGCTGCTCGAACTCCTCCTTGCCGAGCGCCATCCAGGCTTCGATCAGGTCAGGGCTGAGTGCGGTGGCGCGCTTCAGGTGACGCAGTCGTTCGTCGCGGTCACGCTCCGTGATGCCGCGGATGTACTGCTCGAAGGCATCCAGACGGACGCCCGCGCTGGCCGCCACAAAGGTCTGGCGCGAGACATCGAGATTGGGTTCCAGCTTGCGCGCCAACTGCCAGGCGAGGGAGTTGAGCAGGGGCAGCAACTGAGCGATTTCGCCGCTCTCGACCAGTTCGCCCGACATACGCAGATGGGTCACGTCGATCAGGCGCGCGGTCAGTTTGAGATGAGTTCCCTGGGCGGCGAAGCTGCCAATCACGATGTATTCCGCGTCGAGGGTTTCGGCCAGTCGCAGAGCGGTGGCGCGGCTGGGCTGGAAGCTTTCGGGAAGTCCGAGATGATCGAGCGCGTAGAGCCGGTCCTCGCGGGTGAGCGGAAGGTAGCCGACGGCGCTCAGACGACGATCAAGGATCGCCGGCGCGGCTTCACGAATCCAGTCGAGATTGACCAGCTCGCTGGCCTGGCTGACAGTCGGTCCGCCGGTTTCGGCTTGCTGTGCACTGCCTTGCGGTGTGCCAGAGGCAGTTGTTCCCGGCATGACGGAAGCGGGGTCCGTCTGATTGTCAAAGGGCAACACGAGAAGGATCGGGCGGGTTGCGCCCATGGCACCGGGGAGGGTGTTTGCCGGGCTTGCCGGGTTTGGAGCCTCGGCGGTAGCGGCTGCGGATTGGCTTTGTGCCGCAACAACACTCGCCATGAGCGCGCAAAGGCCCAGCAGCACGGCAGTGCGCAGCGTTACCCGGCGCGCGCGGCGTTTGGCGGAGATGGAGAAGATTCCGGTCACGTCCATTGCGAGTCCACTCCTGATTATAGGCGGCGTCTGGCTGCCGCTTCTGATTCAACGGGTGGTCAGCGGGCGGTCAGGGATGGTGGAGCGGACTGGCTTGGGGTGCCGAGCAAGGTTGGCGCTCCGGTTGGCGCTGCGGTCGGCGCTGCGGCTCGCGCTTCGACCGCGCGATCAAAGCGCAGGACCGCTGCCCACTCGAGTTGATCGCTCTGCTGCCAGACGATCTCCCCATGGAGGCGCTGCGCAACCACAGTCGGAGAAAGATCGTGATGGAGGCCGAAGTAGCGCTCTTCCATGGCACCGCTATCGAGCACACTGTTGAGGTGGAAGGGGAGCAGGCCAGGCTCCTGTTTGGTGGAGAAGAGAAAGGCTGCCGAATAACCGCCGGGGTCCTCGGCCGCGCGATCAATCTGTGCTGAGGAAAAATCCTCGATGCGATCCACGGCGAAGGGCGACTGGACGTAGCCCAGTTCGGGCCGGGTCAGTTCGTCGGAGGCGGGCCATGCGGTGAGCACGGTTGCGCCTGATTCGTGCTTTACCAGCTCGTGAATCGCCTGTTGATGCAGGCGGATCATGCGCGCGTAGCTCAGGTTGTCTTCGGGGGCAAATCCATAGGGGGGATTGATGAACAACGCAGCGATAAAAGCGGCCGCCGAGACCAGCGCCATGAGTTGCCAGTGACGAACGCGGCGATGCAAGGTGGAAACGGCGACCAGCAGCACGAGCGGATACATGGGCAACAGGTAACGCGTGAGCAGCGCGCCGCCGAGCAGAGAAAAGGCAATGGCGTTGCCGAGGAGCAGGGCGTAGATGCGATTTTGAGCAGGGAATGCGATTCTCTTTCGCGTTT
>JAJZFR010000036.1 GCA_021805265.1 Acidobacteriota bacterium
ATCTGTCGTTTTGCGAGATCGCGGGCGGGAGACCGGGTTTGCGCCGACCGGCAGTGGCATGGAGGAATTATAGGCCCGCGCGGCGTCTGCCCGTTCGATTTCCGTCGCGGAGCCAGTTACGGAACGGGCTGCGGAATCACAGTTGTAATTTTGTGCGGCGCCTGGCGGTGCCTATCCGATGGCTGCCGCCGGCGCAGTCCACGCGCGCTGCTGGGAGTCGGCAACGCCGCGATGGGTGAGCACGCCGCGATAGACATTCAGCCCATCCGCCAGACCCGCATCCTGCCTGAGCGCGGCCTCTGCGCCGTGGCTGGCGAGGCGCATCAGGTAGGGAAAAGTCGCGTTGGTAAGGCCAAGCGTCGAGGTGTGCGGCACCGCGCCGGGCATGTTTGTGACGCAGTAGTGAACCACGCCATCGACCACGAAGGATGGATCGGAGTGGGAGGTTGGGCGAGCCGTCTCGACACAGCCGCCCTGGTCAATGGCCACGTCCACGATGACCGCGCCTTTTTTCATGCGGGAGACCATCTGGCGGGTGACGATCTTCGGCGCAGTCGCGCCGGGAATGAGCACGCCGCCGATGACCAGATCGGCCTCGCGCGTGGCCCGCGCCACGTTGTAACTGTTCGAGGCCAGGGTGTTCAACCTGCCGTTGTAGAGGTCGTCCAGTTCGCGGAGTCGGTTGAGATTTACATCGACGAGAGTCACGTGAGCGCCCATGCCGACGGCAATCTTTGCGGCGTTCGTGCCGACGATGCCGCCCCCGATAATGCAGACATTGGCTGGTGGTACACCGGGCACGCCGCCCAGCAGAATGCCACGACCGCCGCGCTCTTTTTCGAGATAGGTCGCGCCGACCTGGATGCTCATGCGGCCCGCGACCTCGCTCATGGGAGTCAGCAGCGGCAGAGTTCCGGCGCGGTCGCGCACGGTTTCGTACGCGATGCCGATAACCTTCGATGCCAGCAGGCGGTCGGTCAGTTCTGGCAGCGGCGCGAGGTGAAGATAAGTGAACAGAACCAGCCCTTCGCGGAAGCAGGTGTACTCTTTCTCGACAGGTTCCTTCACCTTGACGAGCAACTCGGCGTTGCCCCAGACGTGGCCCGCGTCGCCCACGATCTCCGCGCCCGCGTCCTGATAATCGTGATCGGGAAAGCCGGAGAGCGCGCCCGCCTGAGTCTCGACGAGAACGGTGTGTCCAGCCTCGACCAGAGCCTTGGCACCGGCGGGGGTTACGCCAACGCGCGCTTCGTGGTCCTTGATTTCACGGGGTACGCCGATAATCATTTTTTTCTCCTGATTCAATCCTGTGCTGCACGAATTCATTGTAGTGGGTCAGGCGGAGGGTTGTTTCGGCGGGGCGTTCGCGCGGTTGCCCGCACCCGCTGCAAGAGAAAACGGCTCGATTCTCTCAAAAACATCTGGGGAGGAATCGAGCCGTTGTCTGGTTTGCGTGATAGCTACTCTTTGGCCGCTGCTGCTGCTGCTGCCGCTGCTGCGTTGGCTGCCACGGTGGTGGCCAGCGTGCCCAGGTCGCTCGCGATCCGCTCCGTCGAGAAGGCTTCGATCAGGTCGCCTTCCTTCAGGTCGCTGAAGCCCGCCACGCCGACGCCGCACTCCATCCCGTTGGTCACTTCCTTGACGTCATCTTTGAAGCGACGCAGCGAACCGATCTTGCCTTTGAAGACCTGATCGCCGCCGCGCATGACCTTGATCTCAGCGTCGCGCCGCAGAACCCCGTCGGTCACGCGGCAGCCGCCGATGGTGCCCACCTTGGGAATGCGGATGACGCTGACGATCTCCGCACGACCGATGTAGTTCTCGCGGAAGGTTGGATCGAGCAGCCCGAGCATGGCCTTGCGAATTTCGTCCTGCAATTCGTAGATGATCGAGTGCAGTCGAATCTCGACATTTTCCTGTTGCGCCAGCTCGGCAGACTTGCGCTCCGGGCGAACATTGAAGCCGATGATGATGGCGTTTGACGCCGAGGCAAGCAGAATGTCGCTCTCGGTAATCGCGCCGACGCCGGAGTGGATGACCTTGATGCGCACCTTCTCGGTAGACATGCGTACCAGCGAATCGGCCAGCACCTCGACCGAGCCGGTAACGTCACCCTTGAGGATGAGCGGCAGGTCCTTGACCCCGGCCAGACGAATCTGTTCGGCGAGACCTTCGAGCGAAACCCGGCTGCTCTTGGCCAGTTGCGCCTCGCGCTCCTTCATCTTGCGGTACTGCGCGATGCCCTTGGCCTTGTCGCGGTCAGCGACCACGAGGAAGGTATCGCCGGAGTCCGGCATTCCATCGAGACCGAGGACTTCAACGGGGGTCGAAGGACCGGCTTCGGTGATGCTGCGTCCGCGATCATCGAACATGGCGCGGACCTTGCCGAAGGTGTTGCCGACAATGTAGCTCTCGTTGAGGCGCAGGGTGCCGTTCTGAACGAGGACGGTGGCGACAGCGCCGCGACCGCGATCCAGCTTGGCTTCGAGCACGGTGCCGACGGCCTTGCGTCCCGGCGTACATTTGAGATTGGCAACGTCGGAGACCAGACAGATCATCTCGAGGAGTTGATCGAGGCCGAGGCGCTTCTTGGCCGAGACGGGCACGTAAACAGTTTCGCCGCCCCAATCCTCTGGGACCAGGCCGCGATCAGCGAGCTGCTTCATCACCTTGTCCGGCTGGGCTTCCGGCTTGTCAATCTTGTTGATGGCCACGATGATCGGCACGTTGGCCGCCTTGGCGTGGTCAATGGCCTCGATGGTCTGGGGCATGGGGCCGTCGTCGGCAGCGACCACGATGACCACGAGGTCGGTGACCTTGGCTCCGCGAGCACGCATGCGGGTAAAAGCCTCGTGACCGGGAGTATCGAGGAAGACGATCTCGCGCCCTGAGGCGGGCGAGCCTTCCTTGTTGAAGCGGACCTTGTAGGCACCGATGTGCTGGGTGATGCCGCCCGCCTCGCCGGAGGCTACGTCGGTCTCGCGAATGGCGTCGAGCAGCGAGGTCTTGCCGTGATCCACGTGGCCCATGACGGTGACCACCGGGGAGCGGGAGACCTCGAGTTCGTCGATGTTGTCGCTTTCCAGAATCTCTTCAATGGCCTGGTTGGCGAGTTCGTCTTCATAGCTGATGACGGTGGCGGCTGCGCCGAAGCGCGCCGCAACATCCTTGACCATCTCGGCATCGAGGGACTGGTTGACGGTGACGAAGACGCCGCGCATGAGCAGGGTGGCGATGAGGTCCTTGGCGCGGATTTCCAGTTTTTCGGCGAGGTCCTTGACGCTGATGCCTTCGGTTACGGTGATCTCGCGGGTAATCGGCGGTGGCTCGGAACCCATGTACGCACCGCCAAAGCGTGGCGGCGGCACAAAGCCCTTCATCGGGCCTTCCTTGGTCTTGGGGTACTGCTGCTTGCCGCGGCCTCTGGGCGGGCCGGAGGGTCGCGGAGCGCGCGAAGGCTCGCCCGCTGGCGGAGTCATTCCGCCGGCAGCGCCAAATCCTCCGGGACGCGGGCCGCCAGCAAACCCGCCGGGACGCGGCCCGAAGCCTGGCCGAGCGCCGGGTCCGCCTGCGCCCACAAAACCGGGGCGGGTGGGATGCTTGGGACGCGGGCCACCGGGGAACTGGCCGGGGAACTGGCCCGGCGCGCCTTGTCCATAGGGCTGGCCTTGTCCAGTTTGTCCCATTTGTCCGGCTGGTCCGCCCTGATACCCGCCGCTTTGCGGTCGCTGCTGATAGCCTCCCGGCCCAGTGGGTGGGCGGCGATCAAAGATGGGGCGTCCACGCTGCAAGCCTGCGCCTGCGGCAGGTGCGGTTACTGGGACTGGCGGTGGCGCTTTGTAGACCGGTCGAGGCCCCGTCTGGGGCATGACCACCTTGCGCACGGGCGGTGCCTGCGCGGACTCAATGGAGGAAACGGCGTCGGATGAGGCATCTTCGTCCGCCGCCGATGGAGGCGTAGGGACCACCGCGCCTGTGGCGACGGAATCTGCCACGGCATCCGCACTCTCGGACCGGATGGCGGAAACAGCCGCTGCAGGGGTGACTATTTCCGCGACACTGGCCGTCGAGGCAGCGATCCCAGGAGCAGTCGCTGGCGTCGGGGAGGGAGTCTTTGCCGGTTCCGCGGACGCTGGGACCTGTGGCGGAGACGCGGGCTTCTGGGGCGGCGTCACGACGGTTGCACGCGCGGCGGGGGAAGCAGCCGAGGTTGAAGGCGCAACCGGCGGCTTGACGACAACCGTTGTGGAAGGCGGAGCAACGGC
>JAJZFR010000244.1 GCA_021805265.1 Acidobacteriota bacterium
TTCAGAAACGTACACTCACCGTCGAGGACTATTGGGACAAGGAAGGCTGTAACGAGCTGCTGGTCTTGTCGCGTCCCGATGTCATTCGGGAGATACACGCGGAGTTCCTGGCCGCGGGCAGTGACGTCATCGAGACGGACAGCTTTGGCTCGACCGACATCGTACTGGCCGAATATGAATTGCAGGATCGTACACGCGAGTTGAACCTGGCCGCAGCACGATTGGCGCGGGAGGTTGCCGACGAGTATTCCACTCCGCACAAGCCGCGCTTTGTGGCCGGGTCAATGGGGCCGACGACCAAGCTGCCTTCGCTGGGCCACATCGGCTACGACCAAATGGCGGCGAGCTATCGCCAGCAGGCCGAGGCGCTGATCGAGGGTGGCGTGGATATTCTGCTGGTCGAGACCAGCCAGGACCTCTTGCAGGCAAAGATTGCCGCTGCGGCCTGCCATGACGCGATTGCAGCGGCCGTTGCTGCCGGTGGGCGGCGTGTTGCGCTCCAGGTGCAGGTGACGCTCGAAGCGACCGGGACCATGCTGCTGGGGTCGGAGATTGGCGCCGCGCTCGCCGTGCTCGAGGCTTTGCAGCCCGACGTGATCGGGCTGAACTGCGCCACCGGACCGGAGGAGATGAACGACGCGGTCCGTTTCCTCTGCCAGAATTCGACCTTGCCGATATGCATTCAGCCCAATGCCGGGCTGCCCCAGAACGAGGGCGGGCACGCGGTCTACAAGCTGACTCCGGCCGAGCTGGCCGCGCATCATCGCCGGTTTGTGACCGAATACGGCGTGGCCGTGGTGGGCGGCTGCTGCGGAACGACGCCGGAGCACCTGTGTGCGGTTGCCGAAGCCGTTGCCGGGCTGAAGCCGCTCGTGCGCGACGTGAAGCCGCAGAGCGTGGCCGCCAGCGCGTTTTCCGCCGTTCCCCTCGAGGTCGATGGGCAGCCCGTGGTGATTGCCGAGGAGATGAACACCACCACGCGGCTCGAGCACTTTCGCAACCTCGTACGCGGCGGCGATTATGAAGGCATTCTGACCATGGCCAAGCGGCTGGTCGGTGAAGGGTCACAGATGCTGGACCTCTGCTGCGCCATTGTCGGCGAGGACGAGCAGGCGTACATGAACGGCGTACTCGAAAAAATTGCCACGCGCGT
Source organism: Acidobacteriota bacterium (assembly GCA_021805265.1). Classification (GTDB taxonomy): domain Bacteria; phylum Acidobacteriota; class Terriglobia; order Terriglobales; family Acidobacteriaceae; genus Acidicapsa. Next base: position 1,154 of record JAJZFR010000244.1, read on the forward strand.
GCCCGCGCCGATTCTGGTCGATTCGACTGAGGCCGACGTCATCGAGGAGGCGCTGAAGCGCATTCCCGGCAAGCCCGTGATCAACTCGATCAATCTCGAGGATGGCGAAAAGCGTACCAGCAAGGTGCTGCCAATGGCGCGGCGATACGGCGCCGCAGTCATTGCGCTGACCATTGACGAAGAAGGCATGGCCCTCACTGCCGACAGGAAGGTGGCCATTGCGCATCGCATTCACGATATGGCGGTCGATCGCTACGGGCTGCGCGCCCAGGACCTGATCTTCGATCCGCTCACGCTGCCCATCTCGACCGGTCAGGAGGATTATCGCTCGGCGGCGATTGAGACGCTCGAGGCCGTGCGGCGCATCAAGCTCGAGCTGCCCGGCGTGAAGACCGTCCTCGGCGTCTCGAATATCTCCTTCGGCCTCAATGCATACGCGCGGCGCGTGCTGAACTCGGTGTTTCTGAAGGAAGCGGTGGATCGCGGCCTGGATACCGCAATTGTGAACTACTCCCGCATCTATCCGCTCTACAAGATTCCCGAGCGCGAGGTCGAGCTGGCGCGGCGGCTCATCTTTCAGGAGTGGGAGCTGGAAGGCGCGCGCGTCGATCCTCTACAGGCGTACATGGCCTACTTTGCCAGCCTGACCAAAGGCTCGGTGGTCGAAGAGGAAATCGCCGTCGAAGACCTCAGCGTCGAGGATCGGCTCAAGCAGTTGATTATCCGCGGCGAGCGTTCCATTGGGCTGGGTGCCGCGAAGCAGACCCTCGAAGAGGCCATCGAGGCGGCACTTGTCAGCTACTCGCCTCTTGCTCTCATCAACGACGTGCTGCTGGACGGAATGAAGACGGTGGGCGACCTCTTTGGCGCGCGCAAGATGCAGCTTCCATCTGTGCTCGATTCAGCAGCGGTGATGAAGGCGGCGGTCGCCTATCTCGAGCCGAAGATGGAAAAATCCGACGGCGGCGGCAAGGGAACCATGGTGCTCGCGACGGTGAAGGGCGATGTTCACGATATTGGCAAGAATCTGGTGGACATCATCCTCACCAACAATGGCTATCGGGTGATCAACCTCGGCATCAAGCAGCCCTCGGACGTGATTGTCGCGGCCGCGCGAGCACAGGTGACGGACTCGATCGGCCTCAGCGGCCTTCTGGTGAAATCAACCCTCGAGATGAAGTACGTATTGCAGGATCTCGAGCGGCTGGGGCTGGAGATTCCGGTTATCTGCGGCGGTGCCGCGCTCACCCGCAAGTATGTCGAGGAGGATCTGCGCAAGGAGTACAGCGGCCCTGTCTATTACGCCGAGGACGCCTTCGCCGGCCTGAACATCATGAGCGATCTGGTGAGCGCAGACGCTACCGTGCGCCAGTCGCGGGTCACCGAAGGCAAGACGGTCAAGATCTACGCCAGGGGCAATGCTTCGGCCATGGCCGAGATTTCCTCGGTCGAGCTCACAGCGGAGGGTCGTTCCCCGACCGTCGAGGCGCCGCCCAATGTTCCAGATCCCGAGTTCTGGGGCGCGCGCGTCTTCAAGGATTATTCTCTCGACGATCTGTTTCCCTATATCAACGAGACCGCCCTGTTCAAGAATCAATGGCAGTTGAAGACCGCCGCGCAGGGAGAATATCTGCGCCTGGTCGAGGAGAAATACAGGCCCATCCTGACTGAGCTTCAGCACGAAGTGAAAGCGGCGGGATGCTTTCATCCCCAGGCTGTGATCGGTTTCTATCCCTGCAACAGCGTGGGCGACGAGGTGGTGTTATACGATCCGGAAGACCCCGAGCGGGAGATCGAGCGGATGCGGTTTCCGCGCCAGGCGCAGGGCCGGCGGCTTTCGATTGCAGATTATTTTCTGCCCATCAGCGCCGGGCGTCGGGATGTGATCGGCTGCACCATCGTGACCATCGGTGCCCAGGCATCCGTCGAGACGCAGAAGCTCTTTGAAGCGGGCGACTTTACCAAGTATCTTTACCTCCACGGGCTGAGCGTCGAGACGGCCGAGGCGCTGGCGGAGTTTGTCCACAAACAGGCGCGCGGGCTGCTGAGGATTGCCGGCGGCGACGCGCCCAAGGTGACGGACCTGTTCCACCAGAAGTATCGCGGCTCGCGCTACTCGTTTGGCTATCCGGCCTGCCCCAACCTCGAAGATCAGGCAAAGATATTCAAGCTCCTCAAGCCCGAGGAGTCGATTGGGGTGCATCTCACCGAGGGCTATCACCTCGAGCCGGAGCAAAGCACCAATGCCATTCTGGTCCATCATCCGCAGGCAAAATATTTTGTGGCATGAACGGAAAAATAATTTGCATTTGCAGGGGTTTCCCTTGCGTGCAATTATCAGTGTTTGTGGCAGGATGAAGGCAGCCAACAACCTCTGAAGCGAAAAGCGGGTTGTGTGTGCCTCCTGCGGATGGCCGGAGCGAGCCGAGTGGACCTGGTCCAATCCTGCCCGCTTCCGGCCATCCGTTTTTTTTGCTTTTGATATTGCGGATTTATTGCGCCTGGCTGTAGTAGCCGATTGGCCCGCGCACCACATCCTTGCTTTCAGTGAGCGAGACAGAGACGGCATGAAGCGGATTGGAGTCGGCTGGCTGCGAAGGCGTGTAGGCCAGCGTATACCAGGCGTCCATGGTGTGCATCGCCTCTCTGATCTCGCCCTCGATATCCGTGCTCTCCTCGAGCACGTCCCCGCCCGTGTGGGTCGCGAGCACCTGTAGCATCAGGTCCGGCGTATCCGCCTCCTCATAGCGCTTGATGGGCTTGAGAAATGCGCGATAGTAGGTCAGGTTCTCGCCCGGCAGGTCGAGTATCGGATCGATGGAATCGAGCGTGATGCGCGCGGCCAGCAGGTTGTCGGTGAGCGTCTCGATCAACTGAAAGTCGCGCTCGAGATCCTCCTTGCTCATCGCCAGATAATCGCGCGCCAGCGGATGCCACCCATGACTGATCCAGACCACCAGTTTGCGCCCCGGTTCGCGGCCTTCGAGCATGGCCAGTTTGTTCAGTTGGTCCAGGCTCCATGTCACGCGATCCATCTCTCCGTAGTAGCCCGCTTCGAAGCGCAGCGAGTGGACCGGGTTCGGATTCTGTTCGAGGAACTTGGCCAG
>JAJZFR010000160.1 GCA_021805265.1 Acidobacteriota bacterium
GTATTCAGTACGGCCTGTGTCCTTCCGTTTTGCCCGGCCAGGTGTCCGTGCGGAAAGGGCCTGCAGGCAGGCCCGCGCCGTTGAAGAGAGTCGCTGCTGGATTTGACTGCCAGTCGTAGCGGACCTGGGTGGGATGGGGTACGTCAGGCGAGGAGACGACGATAGTATTGCCGTCGATGTGGGCATCGGCCCAGACCCACTTTCGATCAACTCCCGCGATCGAGAATTCCGCAAGCTTGTCCCCTTTGACAACGAGACCGCCGTCACTGTGCGCAAAGTGGATTCGGATGGAACCCGGAAGGCGCTCCACGGATTCGACCACGGGTCCGGAGTAGACGACGTTCTCGCCGTAGTACTTTGCCAGCGCACAGAGTGCGAGCCGGTCGCCTACCGGTTGCTTCTCTTTGGCGTGGATGTTGTCAGGGTCCCCGGTGTCAATGGTGACAGCAAGGCAGGTGTTGTCAACGGTGGCTGCGGTGATGGCCTGCGATTCGCGCGTTTCGGTCCAGTCGTCACCATCAACCGGCACTGGACTGCGCTTTGTGAAGGCGGGCAGGCCGACGATGTAGAACGGGAAATCGCCTTGCGCGAAGAGCGAGCGCCAGTCGGCGATCATGGCAGGAAGGATTCTGCGATATTGGTAACCACGCGGCGAGTTCTGTTCTCCCTGATACCAGATGGCGCCGGTGATCGAGAGCGGAGCGATGGGGGCGAGCATGCCTTCGTAAAGAACGGTCGGCATCACAGGCCAGTTCTCGTAAGCAATCGGCAACGGCTGGGGCGGACGAGCATCGACGCTGAGCTTTGCTTTCCACTCGCTGGCAAGAGGAATACTGCTCTGGTCGCCGAGCGAGAGGTACATATCTTCTGGTTTGGAGAGAAAGCCGCCATCGGGCATGGTTCTGAGAACGCGAATCGCGATTACGTTTTTGCCAGGTTTCAGGGCGTTGCTCACCGGATACACGCGCGGGTTCTCAACCCAGGCACTGCCGCCGACAAGCTTGCCGATGATATAGACGGTGTCCATGCGCTCGATTTCGCCAAGATAGATCATCGCGCGGCCTGAAGGAAGAGGGTCGGGCAGAGTGATCACTCTACGGAACCACACCAGAGCAGGTGTATCCGGCACGCCGAGTTCCGCGAATCCGCCGGGGATTGGGACCGATTTCCAGGTTGAGTCATTGTAATCGGGAGCGGCCCAGTTGTTCTTCTGACCCGTGTCATACTCGTCATACCAGTGCATGATGTAGTTGCCGTATTCGGGCGCGTTTTCGGCTTTCAGCCGGTCGAGTTCCGCGAGTGGGACATCGAAGTCGTGGAGCGGACGAAGCGCAGCGGCGCTCGCCCAGGCTTCGGCGGGTGTACCGCCAACGGAGTCTACGACGAGGCCGATGGGAATGTGCGTGTCCTGTTGGACTTTTCGTGCGAAATAGTAGCCCACGGCGGACATCCAGCTTGCGGTCTCGGGCGAGACAACGCGCCAGTTGCCATGGATAACATCGACATGGTGGTAGGCGGGATGACCGTCAACGGTAAAGAAGCGAATGTCCGGGTAGTTGGCCGCCTTGATCTCCTCATCGGCATTCTTTGTGAAGCGAAGGGGCAAGCCCATGTTGGATTGCCCGCCACACAGCCACACGTCGCCGACCAGGACATTGTGCAGTTCAGCGCTTTGATGGCCGGTGATTTTCACAGTGTAGGGTCCGCCGGGCGCAGGCGGCTGAATCTTCACCTGCCAGCGGCGATCGGTGCCGGCTGTGGCGGTGGCGGTGTTTCCGCCGAACTGGACACGCACCGTGTCGCCGGGGTCGGACCAGCCCCAGATGGTGTCGAGCTTGCCGCGCTGCAGGACCATGTTGTCGCCAAAGATGGGGCTGACGAACGGAAGAGGCTGGGCAACCGTAGCAGAGGCCACTTGACCGGGCGTAGGCTGCGCGCATGCGCCAGGGCCGACAGCAAACAAAAGCCCAGCGGCGAGTGCCGCAAAAGAAATGTATCCGGAACTCATAACTGCAAACCTCTCGTTATTGATGCGGGGGTGCCTGGCATTGGAAGTTTCGGGCGTCCTGGGTGTCACCGGATCCGCTGTACTGCGCGTGTTTTGGATAAGGGCAGAGCGGGCGGCTGCGGCCGGGGAATGCCTTGCCGGTGGCAACGACCGAGTCGGGGGCGGTACCTTTCTCGACCCAGTTCACAACAGCGCTCAGCATGTCGAAATTGTCGAGTGATGGGCCACCGCCACAATGGGCCATGCCGGGGACAAGGAACATCCGGCTCGACTCGAAAACCTTGTCTGTACCGCCGTTGGTTGCGGCAAGGGATTTGTAGTAGCCAAGCGTGTCAAGCGGCGAGAACCATGGATCACTGTCGCCATGGAAGAAGATGAGCTTGCCCCCGTCAAGAAAGAACGTAGTGAGATTGGTAGATGCGGGCTCGACGAGAGGATCCGAGGCATGGAGCGCGAGCTGGTCTACGTCGATTTCGGTGGCGCTGGTGTAGGGGCCGAAGATGCCGCCTGGTCCCATGGCCAGCAATCCAGAAACAAAACCCTTTGTCGCAATACCCGAGTCGTAAAGGAAGCCTGGATAGACCTGGGCGCCATAGGCGTTCTTCGGTCCGGCGAAGGCTTTCTTGATGGCAATGATTTTTTCAGGCGCGATGCAGGCATCGGCCTGGCCGGGTTTGCAAGCCAGGACTGCGGGATCGAAGTTGCAGCCGAGGGGGTCGGAGATCATGCCGTCGGCTACGCCATCTCTTGCGTCGCACTCTTTCATGAGCGCGTCCATAAAAAGTGAGCGGTCGCCGTCAGTGAGAAACTTTTCGATCTGCGGCTTGCCGGAGGCGTCTTTGGGCGCGACCTGGTTATATGCAACAGGTATCCATTGGCTGATGGCCAGATTGGAAAGGCCTGTGCGCATGGCAGGGTCGCCCGCCACGATTCCATTGAAGATTGTGGGATAGCGCTGTGACAGGATCATGCCTTCGCGGCCGCCTGTGGAGCAGCCGACAAAATAGGAGTACGCCGCCGGTTTGGTGTAATAGGCGGCGATGATCTGTTTCGCCACTCCTGCGACTTCAGCGTTGGCGAGAAAGGCGAAGTCGAGATACGCCTGCTGGTCGCTCATGAAAGTGAAGTCGAAGGCACCGGTTTTTGCTGTGTGTCCGGTGTCGGTGCTGGCAACAGCGAATCCACGGGAGAGTGCGGGCTTGTCGCCCGCGTAGTTCGCACCCGCCGGATAGGCAACCGTGCCATTGCCGCCGCCGCCGCCCTGCATCATAAAGTCGCCGTTCCAGGCAGCAGGCTCGGGCAGAGCGAGAGCGAATCCGATGCCGAACTCCTGCCCGTCTACACCGTGGCGGCGATTGATAACGCCATTGACTCGGCAGTGCGCTGGCAACGGGCCGATAGCCACAGCGCCGGGGTACGGCGGTGGGATGGTCGTTCCGGCGGGAACGAACGCGGCCCCGGTCAGTTCCACGCCGTCTATCTTGAAGCCAGCGAGACTGGCACAGGGGCTGGCCGATTGAGACTGAGCGGCCAAAGGCGCACAGAATAGACCAGCCAGCAGAAGCGAGAGTTTGCAATGTGTCAAGAGCAGCCCTCTTTCTTGCCAAACAAATGCGAGCGCAGCTTGGAGCACTTTGAATTGCAAGCGCCATCCGGACTGCTGATTACTGGATGTTCGCATGAACTTCCTTGCCTTCGTAGCTGATTTCAGCGTTCGCCGAGCCGGTCACGTCAGCGCCAACGCCGCGCCCGTCCCCAACCAGGACGATGCGAAATTTCCGGCTTTCCGTGATTCCCTGAAATGAACCGGTGCGCGCGCCGATGGTCAGGGTACCGGTGTGATCTTCCCAGCGAATCGGGATAATCGAGTGCTGGCCTTTCTCGTACTCGTAGCCGTCGCCCGCATCTTCATAGAGGTTGAATGCGCCATCGGCACCGCGATAGATGCGGAGCTCGATAGGCCCCGAGGGATCCTGCGTGGCGTACTCGATTTGCGGACCCATCGGAAGGATGGAGCCCGCGCGCACGAAGAGGGGCATACGTTCAAGAGGCGCATCCGCTTCGATGTCCTGGCCGCCGTTGAGCGATTTGCCAGTCCAGAAGTCGTACCAGGCTGGTGCCGCCGGAAGGTAGACGTTTCGTTTCGTTGCATTGGCCTTCAACACGGGATTGACGAGGATCGCTGGGCCAAACATGAACTGGTCGCCGAGATTCCACGTGTTGGGGTCGGTGCGCCAGTCCATCACCAGCGGGCGTTGGATGGTGTAGTCCTCGCTCGCGACCTTCCAGGCCAGCGAATAAATATACGGCATCAGGCGATATCGCAGGCGGTCGTAGTTAACGAGGATAGGCTCGACCTTGTCATAACTCCACAGTTCGTTCTGCGGCCGGTGCCCGTGCGTGCGAAAGATGGGACTGAACGTGCCGTACTCGAACCAGCGCGTGTATAGCTCCTGATATGCGGGATCGGCAAGTGGATCGTTATGCGGAGGCCAATATCCGCCGATGTCGGTGGTCCAGTAGGGGTATCCGGAAAGTGCAAAGTTCAGACCTCCTGGCACCTGATGGCTCAAGCCCCAGTAGGAGCCGTAAACGTCGCCCGACCAGACAGTCGCGCCCACGCGCTGCTGGCCCAGGAACGCCGAGCGCGTGAGCAGAAAGACCCGCTTGTCCGGGTCCTGCGCCTTCCAGTGATCCTGCACCCCAAGAGTATGCAGCAGCGGGAAAACGTTGGTGAATTCAGCGCCGTTGCCGATGGCGAGTTGGCGGCTCCTCAGCATGGCGTCGCCCATGTGCGGCCAGTATTCTTCGGGTTCGGCGCTATCCAGCCAGAACGCATCCCATCCCTGGGCTAGCAGCTTGCCAGGCAGATGTTCCCAGTAGATGTCCCTCGCCTCGGGGTTGGTGGCGTCGTAAACGTGCGCGCCAGAGACAAGTTCGTGCTTTGCATCCAGCACCTGATAGGTTTCCGACTTCGGATCGAGCAGGCCCCAGACCGAGATCATCGCATGGACGTGCTCCTTGTGCAGAGCTTCGAGATCTTGCGCTACGTCATGATAGTTGGAATTGAACTCAGGATCGCCTTCTGTCTTCCACCAGAACCAGTCCTGCACCATTGCGTCGAGTGGGATATGCTGCTGGCGGTAACGTTGCGCGATGCCGCGAATCTCGTCGAGCGATACATACCGGTCCTTCGATTGAAAAAATCCATAGGCCCACTTTGGCAGCATCGGCGTGTGACCGGTCATCGTGCGGTACTCGTGCAGAACACCGTCGATTTCCGGGCCGTACATGAAGTAGTAATCGACCGACTTGCCAGCGATGGAGGTGAACTTCATATCGAGCGGAAACCGATTGTCAAACCAGGTGAACGCCGCCGTGTTCCACATCAGCCCGTAGCCCTTGCTGGAAATCAGCAGCGGAATCGCAACATCCGTGTTGTTTTGCGCCAGTTCCACCGTAGCGCCGCGATAGTTGAACATGCCGCTTTGATGCTGGCCCAGTCCGTACACTGCTTCTGTCATCGATGGAGAAAATCGATCCGTCACGCGGTACGTGGCTTCACCGTTCTGTTCGACAGGCTCATAGGTGCGCGGCACACTGTTGCCCTCGTTCAGCAGAGATTCGCCGCTGGCTGAACGAAAGGAAAGGTTGCCGCGCTCGATATGCAGTGTGACCTCAAGCTGAGCCGTCTTCAGGATGGCCGTTTTCGCGTCTTGTGTGAAGGTGAACTGCGCTCCGGGGCAGGACTGCTGTGCATCGAGCATCCACGGACGCGGCGAAGCGGGAGCCGAAGGTTCGGGCGTGGCAACGACATGAATCACCGAGTCAGTACACACGGTGATGTCGAGAACTTCCCTCCCCGCGGTCGCGCGAAGGCCGTGGCTGGTCTGCTCGACTTGCTCCGGTGGAGGACCATCCGCCTTTTGTCCGGGCATTTGGGCAGTGGCAATCGTCGAAGCTGCGAGCAAGAGCACGACAACGGATCGCGGTATCGATGCACAAACACTTGGCTGGGAAACCCTAACCCTTCGGAGCATGTTTCATCTCGACTTTCTGTTCGCTGGCATTCTGATGCGCTGTTTATGCTCGCGATAGACCTGATCTGAAATCTCATGTGCCGCCGGACAGGGATATGTTTGCTAACGGCAATCTGCGGTGAAGCAGAGATTCTTGTTGAAGAATGGCATGACGTGATTCTGGAATCGGTCCGCAACAGCGCTGGTATGCGTACCCGAGTATATCTCGAAGCTGTTTGCGATTCCGTAGCCATCGAGGATATTGTGCAGCTTGGTGGCATCGAATCGCAGTCCATCCTGGTCACCCACATCCATCGCGATGGCGCGATACTGCTTGAGATTTCCAATGTACTGATCGACGAACGCCAGCGGCGAGTTGGCCGTATATTTCGCCACAATCTCCGGCTGCAAGACGCCATCCTTCGTCGGCAGGTCGAAGTAAAGCGGCGGGTTCTTGGGATCGGGTGCCCAGGCTGCTGCCGTTGCATACTGTGCGGAGGCAAAACCGGGCGACTGAGCCGCAAGATCGGCTGGCGACTTGGCTGCCGCGACCTTCTTCTCGCTGGCAATCGCCATCTCCTTCATCCGATCACTGGGGCCTGGTCCGCCGCCCACCATCGAAGACATGCAGCAGGGACTCATGATGTAGAGCGCGCCGAAGACATCGGAGTGCTTCATGCCAATGCGCGACGCGCCATAGCCACCCATCGAATGGCCAACCAGCCCGCGGCTTGTGCGATTGGGGATGGTCCGGTAATGCGCATCGATGTACGACACCACGTCGCTGGCGATGTAATTCTCAAAGTCGCCGGTCGTCATGGAGCTGGAGTACATCGAACCGTTGTAGATGGTCTTGGAATCAGGTAGCACGACGATCATCTCGTGCGCGCCCTGTGCAAACGCGCCTTCAATCGTCTGCGGAACGTGGATCTCATGCGTCCACTGCTCGGCGCCGATGGAATAGCCATGCAGCGCATACACCACCGGATAACGGCGATGCTTGTCTTTCTGATAACTCGGCGGCAGAAACACAATCACGTCACGGTCAACGGCATCGCCTTCCAGATTGCCCTCGAGATGAGCGCCGTGAATCTTGATGTGCTCGACCGTGTCCGGTTTTGCGCCGGGGATGACATCGGGGACGATTGTTTTCACCTGCGCCGCGAGCCAAGAACCCGGTGCGATCACGGCTAATGAAATTGCGCTTGCCAGGAACCATTGCATTGTCTTCATCTGAAAATTCCCTTCAAAACCTGGGTTGCTGCACCCGGTCCATTACTGCACCGGGTACGAATAGATACTCACGCTGAAAGGGCGCACTGTGATCGTCTCCGGCAGTGGCCCGAGCGACTGTTTCTCCACCTGTACTTCGGGTTTCTTGTCCACCTGGACCGTCGCGTTGAGGGAGTCAGGAGCCATGCGCCACAGCGTTCCGGCGCTGGCCAGCTTCGAGCCATCGATCGCGATTTTGATGGTTTGCGGAGAGTCGGAGGGATTGATCACGGCGATTGCCAGCGTCTTGCGGTCTTCACTGAACGCCGAACTCACATCCAGCGGATACGTCGGGCTGCCCGGATTCACTGCGGGCTGATCGCCGCCCGCAGGAAACACGGGCTTCGGCTGCGGCGAGTCGCCGGTCACCTCGACCGGGATCGTGCCGAAGTGGTCGCGGTACATCTTGAAGAGCATTCCAGTCGGGTTCAGAATCGCTTCTGTGCGGTTCTCGCTCATCATCGCGGTTGCAAAGGTGACAGCGCCCATCTGGAAGACGTCGGAGTGGCGGAACATCTCGTGGAAGGCCCATGCGTACGCAGGAACCGTCTTGTACGAGTTCGGTACACCGCCAAAGTATGCCCACTCGTCGATGGCGATCGGAACCGGCTTCGTACGCAGAGCGGGAATGAGCTTGAGGTACGCCTCGTAATGCTCATACTTCGCGCGCACCTGCACAGCGGGCGCGCGTTCCCACTCGATCAGGGACAGCGGAGGATCGATGGGCACCTTTTTCTGCAGCTTGATATCGGTATGCTGCGAACCCGATGCGTAGTAGTGCTCGCTGATCATGTCGATGTTGCCCAGGCAGTGGAGGATCAACTGACCGGTCCAGTCCGCCGACGACAGATAGTCGGGAATATATTGGCCATTGATGCGTCGCGCCTGATCGGCTCCCTCCATCACGTCCGGCATCGCTCCTGGCGCGATCAGCGTGATCGACGGATCCACTTGACGCATCGCCTTGGCGAAGAGGTCGTACTTCAACTCGAATTGCGGAAGCGCCATCGCACCCATCTGATAGTCGCCCCACGACTCGTTGCCAATCCCCCAGAACTTGACGTGATACGGCGCTGGATGTCCGTTTGCAGCGCGCCATTTGCCCATTGGTGTGGTGGCTGCTCCGTTGGTGTACTCCACCAGTTGGCGCGCCGACCATGCATCACCAAATCCTGCATTCACAGTGATATACGCATCAACCCCCAGCAGCCGACAAAGCGTGACGAATTCATCGGTGCCCACATCGTTTGGTTGGACGGCATGCCACACAGGATCGAAGATCGGCGGACGTTTGTCGATATCGCCCACACCGTAACGCCACTCATACGCGGAGACAAAGTTGCCGCCAGGAAAGCGCAGAACGCCAAAGCTCAACTGTTTGAGAGCCGCGATGACTTCCGGACGGAACCCATCGATATTGTCCGCCGGCATCAGCGAAACCGCGCCAACCCTGAATGAACCGTTGCCGATGCCCGTGATCTCAAGCGTTGCGTCATCCGTATCGGCAGCGGAGGTGAAATGCAGCGGGAATTTGCGGAAAGATTGTCCGGCAGCGTGGATGGTCACCGCCTGGCGATCCGATGCCTGCTTGCCCCAGATGAGCGTGACCTTGACCACGGCGCCCGGAGTGCCGGCAAGCACGATGCGTCCCGTATACGCCTTGCCCGAGCGCACCGCGATCCCCGACTGCGTGAAACCATGCGCTTCCACCCCATTCAACTTCACCAGCGGCGTCTGGTCACCGGTATACGGCGCTTTCGTGTCCATGGTGACCACATCGGCCCCCCCGATCGGCGACCACCACCGCGTGGGAGTCCTGCGGAAACGCGGGTTTCCCGCTGCGTTGCCCATCACCGGCGGTGGCGTGGGCGCGCTCGTCGCAACCGGGTAAAAGAACTTGCGATCGACAAGCATCTCCGACCAGATTCCGTTGTTGACAATGTCGCCGCCGTGCTCCAGAAACTGGCCATAGATATTCTTCGAGATCGGCGCACCGGTCTTCGACGTATTGATCGTGGCATTGACGATGCTCGTCTGTGACCACACGGCGCAGGGCAGCACCAGCAAAGTCAGCAGACACGCAGCCGTGGGCAGAAAATGTTTTTTTGCGAACTTCAGGAACGAAGGCATGGTACCGATTCTCCTCATACTGGATGCTGCAAAAATCCGATGCGCTGGATTGGGTGCCGGTTGTTGAAACGTCAGGTAGCTTTGAATCGAGCGCGGTTATGGCTCAATCGTGACGACTGTCACCGATCGAGGCGCTGCTGTGAGTGAAATTGTGCCGTTTTGAAGCTTTACTGCTACCGCTTTCGACACAACGGAATCAGGCGATTCGAACGTGTTGACACTGTCCACTGCGGCTCCCGTCAAGGTCTCGGCCCGGGCCACTTTTGCCGTGATCCCAGACAGGGCTGCGTCGATCGAGACCGGGCTTTCAGCGTCCAGGTTGGTGATCTCCAGCAACAGCTTTCCGTCCACTGCCTTGGCGGCGATGGCGTCAACCCGCGGCAGCGATACCCCATCATGCGTGTACGTGCCCGCATCGAAGGTAACCGGTAGGAATGTGGCGTCCTGGAACGGAACATACATCTTGAAAACGTAGTAGGTGGGCGTCAGGACCATCTTCTCTTTGTCAGTGAGGATCATCGCCTGGAGGACGTTGATCATCTGGGCAATGTTGGCCATGCGGACGCGGTCTGCGTGACGAGCGAAGATGTTCAGGTTGAGCGAGGCAAGCACAGCGTCGCGCATACTATTTTGCTGAAAGAGAAAGGCCGGATTGGTGCCCGGCAGCGGCGCGTGCCAGGCTCCCCATTCATCGACAGACAAGGTGACTTTTTTCTCCGGGTCATACTTGTCCATCACCGCTTCCTGCTGACGCAGGAACTGATCCATGAAGAGCGTCGATTTGAGAGACTTGGCGTAGTCGCCCTGCACGAACTTTTGCGAATTCGTCGAGGGTGGCCACCCGTTGGGCACGGTATACCAGTGCAGGGAGACGCCGTTGATGTCCCAGGCCCAGGTGTGTTTCTTCCATGCCTGCATCACGGCCTCGGTCCACTCGGTGTTTGGCGTACCCGGCCCAACTGCGATCTTCAGCATCTGGTCTGTTTTGCGCTGGGCTGGATTCATATTGAGCACGAATCGGCTGTAGACCTTCATCAGGCTCACATAGTAGTCCGGCGTCATCGCGCCGCCGCAGTCCCAGCTTTCATTGCCAATGCCCAGGAATCCGACCTTATATGGCGCGGGATGCCCATTGGCCGCTCGCTCCCTGGCAAGAGCCGTTGGCGCAGCTGCGGTCATGTACTCCAGCCACTCGGCGGCCTCCTCCGTCGTTCCCGATCCAACGTTGACCGACACATACGGCGTGCTGCCGATCTGCTGGATAAAGTCCATGAACTCATCGGTGCCAAAGGCATTGGTGTCGATCACATCACCCCATGCCGAGTTCACAGTTGCAGGGCGCTTGTCGCGTGGGCCGATCCCATTGCGCCAGTGGTACTGATCTGCGAAACAGCCGCCCGGCCAACGGACATTGGGAACCTTCAGTTCCCGCAACGCAGCCACCACGTCATTGCGGATTCCGCGCGTGTTCGGGATGGAAGAGTCTGGGCCAACCCAGATGCCGCCGTAAAGGCCCTGTCCCAGATTTTCGGCGAATTGACCGAAGATGTTGCGATCAATCTTCGATCCCGGTTTCGAGGCATCGATGGAGAGGCGAATGGTATCGGCGGCTGAGGCACCGAGAGGCGCAACCATCAGCAAGAAGGCAACCGCGTGCACAGGCCTGGACTTCATTTCGGTCTCCGGCAAAAGATGAGCAATGGCTGTGGATTGGTAACCGGAGGGCGGGGAGATGCAATGGTTTTGCGTTTCACGCCCAGCGGCTGTTCCACTTTTGAACTTCTAGACGTTACAGTTCAGACGCAAGATCGCGCAAGTTGAATAAATCGCTTTATTGTTATCTATTTCATCGATGTGTCCTTCGCGATGGAGAAGCAGGTGCCGAGGCTGCCGTTCAGGTCCCCAGTGCCCAGTTCCCTGACGCCTAGATTCTTTCCGGCTCGCGACCGATTCCGAGCACCTCAGCGAGCGCATTGGTCTCTAGATTGTTCTGGCTCAGGTCTCGGCAGACGAGATTGAGCCTGACTTCGCGAGTTTTGCCAGCCGGGAGTGACAGTGGCACGAGGGAGCCACTCTTGATATCCGACTGGATGCGGTACCTGGGCAGCCAGCCGAAGCAAAGACCGCAGCGCACGGCCGCGATGGCGGAGTCGATGGTACCGACCTGGAGGACGCGCTGTGCCACCAGGTGCGGCTGTTGCTTGAGGCTGCCGGATGCGGCGCTTTCGATGTTGACCAGGGTGTGGGGCATCAGCTCGGAGTGCGTGAGCGAGCGGCGAATAGACAGGAGTGGATGATCGTGGCGGGCTACAGCAATCATTTCGATAAAGAGAATCGGCGTGACGAGTATCTCGCGGGTTGCCAGGCCGGTGACGCAGATTTGCGCGTTGTGGAGAGAAAACTCGGAGTCGGCTGAGAGAAACGTTCCCTGGCGCAACCGCAAGCGGACATGCGGAAAGCTGGCAGAATACGACGCCAGCAGTGGAAAGAGGCGATCATCCGGGAAGATGCTGTCGACGGAAAGATCGACATCGGAGGTGCCTCCTGAGGCCATCAGCTGCGCGCGCTGTTCAATGGCCTGGAATCCGGCCAGATGGGGTTCGACATCGGCGAGGAATACCCGGCCCGTCTCGGTTAGTTGCGCCTTGCGGCCGTGAATCTCGAAGAGGCGTACACCCAATTGTTCCTGGAGGCGCGCAACAGCATAACTGATCGTCGATTGCGACCGATTCAGCTTCTTGGCAGCGGGCGCAAAGCCTCCCAACTGCACGACCGCTTGAAGTATCTCCCAGGCGTCGAGTGTAGTGTTCATGGTTTGAGAATACATCGAATAAATCGATATACCTAGTCGATAAATGCGACTATCCATTCAGAATCGTCGTTGGATAGAATGCCGCTGAACTTAGAATCGCAGTCCCGGCGTTGCGAGAGGCGCGGGGAATTATCGCGCGGGGTTCAGGCATGGAGAGAATTCGATGAAGAAACTTGCAGTCGCAATACTTCTGATTTCAAGCTATTGCGGGGCGCAGACGGCAGATTCGTTTGTCCCGGCTTCAACCAATGTGTGGGCTGCTGAGTACCCTCGGGTAGACGCCAGCGGCCGTGCCGCATTTCGTATCAAGGCTGCTAACGCGTCCGCAGTGAAACTCAACTTCTGGAGCAATCCGAAGCTGGATATGGTCAAGGGGAGCGACGGTTACTGGACTGTGACCACACCACCTCTGGTGCCCGGATTCCACTACTACAACTTCGTCGTCGATGGAGTGGACGTGAACGATGCCGGAAGCCATGCTTTTTTTGGCGGCGGCAGAGACGCAAGCGGCATCGAGATTCCCGAATCGGGGGCAACCTACTACCTGGTGCAGCATGTTCCGCACGGTGCCGTGCGCGAGATATGGTATTTCTCCAACGTCACCGGGAGTTGGCGTCATGCAGTCGTCTATCTGCCGCCGGGCTACGACACGCAGACGACGATGCGCTATCCCGTGCTTTATCTTCAGCACGGTGCCGGCGAAGATGAGACTGGCTGGATCAATCAAGGACATGCCAACTTCATCCTGGACAACCTGATCGCCAGTGGGGCTGCAAAGCCGATGATCATCGTGATGGCCTACGGCTATGCGCGGCGCGCCGGACATGTTGATCCGGATGTGAGCAAAGCGCCTTTCGGTTCCCCCGAGATGATGAAGGCGATGCAGGAGCTGTCGCAGGCGTTTGAAGACGATGTGACTCAGGCGCTGATACCATACATCGATTCCAACTTCAGGACCATGGCTGATCGCGATCATCGCGCCATGGCTGGACTCTCGATGGGGGGTATGCAGACCTTCCAGATCACCTTCGATCACCTCGATCTCTTTTCGTATATTGGCGGCTTCAGCGGTGCGAGCGGGATGATGATGATGCGCAGCAATGAGAAGCCCGACATGAAGACAGCCTTCAACGGCGCTCTGGCCGCCCCGGCAGCATTTGCCAGGAAGGTACACCTGCTCTGGATCGGCGTGGGTACTGCGGAGCCGCCTCAGATGCTGGCGGGCATCACCAGGCTTCACGAAGCTTTCACCGAAGCAGGAGTCAAGCATGTCTTCTATCAATCGCCCGGCACCTCACATGAATGGCAGACATGGCGACGCGACCTGAACGACTTCGCGCCGCGGCTGTTCCAGGCGGGGAGCCAGCCAGCCACCGCCGCGCGGTAACAGAAGGTCAGGAAACGCGCGCCTTCGCAGGGAAGAGGCCCGCCTGTTGTGATCCCGTGTGTGCGGTCCATTTTGCCAGGGATACCGGATAGTGTAGGATTCGACTCGATTCGAACTTGAGGTTCATTATGAACAAATTCATGACGCAAATGATGCAAGGATTCGTCCTCAGCGCTGGAGCACTTCTCAGTATTCTGGCGGCGCAGCCTGCCGTGGCCCAGGGTACCGCAACCGCTCCGTATCTGGATACCCATCTGACCGCAGAACAGCGGGCTGCTGACCTGGTGCACCGCATGACGCTCGCCGAGAAGGCGTCGGAGATGCAGAACAATTCCGCTGCCGTTCCCCGCCTCAACATTCCCGCTTACCAGTGGTGGAGCGAGGCGCTCCATGGCGTCATCAACGAGGGTGTCACCGAGTATCCGGAGCCAATCGGTTTGGCTGCCACCTTTGATGCCGCAGGGATCCACACCATGGCGGCGCAGATTGGCATCGAGGGACGAATCAAGCACGTGCAAAATCTGCGCGAGGGACACACGGGCATCATGGGAGGCCTGGATTTCTGGTCCCCGAATCTGAATATCTTCCGCGATCCACGCTGGGGCCGTGGTCAGGAGACCTACGGCGAAGACCCGTTCCTCACTGGCCGCATGGGCGTTGCTTACGTGACGGGATTGCAGGGCGACAATCCAAAGTATTACCTGGCCATTGCCACTCCCAAGCATTATGACGTGCATAGCGGACCGGAGCCGACGCGCCACTTCGCCGATGTGGACGTGAGCAAGCACGACGAGGTCGATACATACGAGCCGGCCTTCCGCGCCGCCATTGTCGAAGGCAAGGCCGGTTCCATCATGTGCGCCTACAACGCGATCAATGGCCAGCCGGCATGCGCCAACCAATATCTGCTCCAGGACCAGTTGCGCGGCAAATGGGGATTTCAGGGATATGTGGTTTCGGATTGTGATGCGGTGAGAGACATTGCCGCCAATCACCGCTATCGACCCACGCAGGCACAGGGCGTGGCCATCTCGGTCATCCGTGGAATGGACAACGAGTGCGTCACCTTTACTTCGAGGTTTGGCGAACCGGTGGACAAGGCGTATATCGATGCCGTTCAGCAAGGTTATCTTCCCCAGGACACACTGGATACGGCTCTGATTCGGCTCTTCACGGCGCGGATCAAACTTGGCATGTTCGATCCGCCGGATATGGTTCCGTACACAAAGATCGATGAGAAGGAACTGGACAGCGCCGAACATCGCGCCCACGCACGTAAACTCGCCAATGAGTCCATGGTGCTGTTGAAGAACGACGGCCTGCTGCCTCTGAAGCCCGGGATCAAAAAGATCGCAGTCGTAGGTCCACTTGCCGACCAGACCAGGCCGCTGATCGGAAACTATGCAGGCCAGCCCACGCATATTGTCTCCATCCTCGACGGCCTTCATGCTGAGTTCCCCGGCGCTTCCATCACGTTTGTCCCCGGAACCCAGTTCCTGCGTACCGATGGGACTCCGGTGCCTGACAGTCTTCTCACAACTCCCGATGGCAAGCCCGGCCTGAAGGCTGACTACAACGAAGGCATGCGGAGAGGGCCGCCGGTTCCAGGAGCGAGCACCACACCGATCACTAGCCGCACCGAGCCCAACGTCAATCTCACGGATAGCAGCTTGCCGGCCGAGATTGCCAGCAGAAAAACCTTTGGCGTTCAATGGTCAGGATTCCTCACGCCCACGGATTCGGGCGACTTCATACTTGGTATTCGCGCCGCAGGTTTTGCAAGACTTACCGTTGACGGCAAACAGGTGGCAATGGCCTTCGGGGGTGGTGGCGGCGGAATCTCATCTGGCGTCGGTCGGCTGCACCTTGAGAAGGGCCACAAAGTCGCGCTTAACATCATGTACGGCAGCACAAACGGCAAGCGTCAGGCCGAACTGATCTGGGCCAAGTCGAATAACGCGCCGTCGCCTGAGGCCATTGCTGCCGCGAAAAATGCGGATGTGGTCATCGCCGTGGTCGGCATTACGAGCCAGCTTGAAGGCGAAGAAATGCCAGTCACCGAACCAGGATTTCTCGGTGGCGATCGCACCAGCATCGATCTTCCGCAACCGGAAGAAGAACTGGTGGAAGCCATGGCAGCCACCGGCAAGCCGCTCGCCGTGGTGCTCATGAATGGCAGTGCTCTGTCTGTTAACTGGATCAACCAGCACGCCAACGCCGTGCTCGAAGCCTGGTATCCCGGCGAAGAAGGCGGCGCGGCGGTCGCCGAGACGCTGAGCGGAAAGAACAATCCCGCTGGCCGGCTGCCAATCACGTTCTACACTGGCACCAGCCAACTACCCAACTTTGAAGACTACGGAATGGCCAACAGGACGTATCGGTACTTCACCGGCAAGCCGCTCTTTCCATTTGGCTATGGACTCAGCTACACAACCTTCAGCTACAGCGATCTCAGTGTCCCTACCCAGGCTGTGGCCGCGGGGCAGTCGGTCACCGCCGATGCGACGGTAACCAACACAGGCAAAGTCGCGGGAGATGAAATTGTGCAGCTCTATCTCAAGTTCCCTCCTGTCAAAGGTGCACCTCAGGTTGCTCTTCGCGGATTTCAGCGCATCCATCTCGAAGCTGCCGCGAGCCAGAAGGTCCATTTCGATCTGAAGCCTCGTGATCTGGGCATGGTGACGGAGGACGGAAATCCGATCATTACTCAAGGGGATTACACAATCAGCATCGGTGGCGGGCAGCCTGACACTGGCGCATCGACCGTCAGCGGGAAATTCCATATCGAGGGTCAAGTGGACTTACCCGAGTAGCGTCGGCCAGCAACAAAGCGGGCGAACACGGACACATAGTTATGGACCAGCAACAGAAAAGGAAAATCCAGTGAACAAACTTCGCAACGTAGTTGTTTTAACAATATTGGCTGCGGGCCTTGCCCTCACCGCATGGGCCGCCGACTTGACCGGACAATGGACCGCAACCTTCAACACACAGATTGGCGAGCAGCATTACACCTACACCTTCAAAGTGGACGGCGAAAAGCTCACCGGCACGGCGAAGAACGACCGGGGAACAACCGACATCACCAACGGCACGATCAAGGGCGATCAGATTTCTTTCGATGAACGCCTTGATTTCAACGGACAGACCATTGTGATCCAGTACACCGGCACGGTCTCTGGCGACTCGATAAAGCTACACCGCAAGGTGGGCGACCTTGCTGAAGAAGACCTCGTCGCGAATCGAGTCAAATAGCCGCGACAACCCACGGCATTTCTTACGTGGAGGCTCCCGAAACGAAATCCTTCGCATGATAGGCAATAGGTTGTGCGGAGTCGAGCCAGCTCAAATGACGGGCGATTGTCGCTCGATATAAAAAGGGGGAATTCATGCTCAGACGGGATTTCTGTAGACTACTTGCGATCATCGCGGCAGGGAGATCTATTCCATCCTATGGGCAGGACACGCCGGGAAGCCGCCCGCCGTTGTCGAGCGGGTTCAACCATTACACACAGGACTACGCTCAGTTTTGCGCATTGCCGCCGGACAAGAGAGTCTTCTACAGGGTCAGTGATGGAAAGATCGTCGAGGAGCGGCTCGATGAGT
>JAJZFR010000256.1 GCA_021805265.1 Acidobacteriota bacterium
ACATGGCCGGGGTGATGGTCTTCCTCGACTACATCGAGCGCGACTTCGAGCAGAAGCTCGGCGCACCAATGATCAACAACGCCAACCTCATCTACTTCGGCGGCCCGGACGACAACGCCCTCAACGCCGGCGTCAAGCGGTATACCGCCGCAAACGCCGCGCTCGATTACCTCAAGACCTGGTACACCCCGACCGGTGTGCTCGACCGGCCCATGCTGGCCGTGCATACAAGCTACGATCCGGTCATTCCACCCGACACGGTCAGTGTGTATGCCGACCTCACGCAGCGCATGGGCAGCAGTCGCTTCTTCGTCCAGCAGATTGTCGAGGCCGACGGCCACTGCAACTTCACTCCCGAGCAAACACTGACGGCGATGGATGAGCTGCTCACCTGGGTTCACTCCGGCAAAAGGCCAGCTCCCGGCCTGGTTCCTGTTCAGGCCGCAAAAGCAGTTCCACAGTAGGTATACCCAGCGGGAGTGGATATTCGCGCAGCTTTTCCTTAAGAAAAGCTGCTCATCGCAATTTTGGCTCGGGCATAGTACCTGTGAAACTGCTCGAAACCGTAGCGTCTCGCGCGGGTTCGGCCCGCCGAAACAGCAAAGCGGCCCGACGAGCTTTCGTCGGGCCGCTTGGTGGTTTCTGCGCAGCTACTTTGCCGCAGCCTTGCCGTCGTTGGCCAGCCACCAGTCGTAGCGCGCCCGGTTCTCGTCCGGCCTCGAGGTGATCGGGTTGTCCAGGTGCAGCACCGGGTCGCCCTTGCCATACTCCGGCCACTCCGGCAGCCCCGGACCGTTTGGATTCCCCGTCTTCGCGAAGTTCGTCCAGTAGTCCATCATCTGGTCGCTCAGCTTCCAGTCCTCCGGACGCCAGTCCGCGCCGGGACGCGTCGCCAGCGTGCCAAACACATACTCGATGTCGTCCGAGTGGAAGGCCACCGGATCGGGATGAAACTTGCTTGGCGGGGCACCCAGGTCCAGCTTGTAGCGATACACCGGCGACTCGCCCGTCTTCCGGTCCAGTTCGATCCACTTCCACGTCGAGTAGGCGATAAACGCGTCGCCCCCGAAGTCCGCCGCCGAGCGCTGCGCCTCCGCGTCGTCCGTCGCCGGATACAGCTTCAGGAACTCCGCCGCCTGGTCGCCATACCGCTGCGCAGCCGTTGCCTTCCACTTCTCCGCCGTCATGCCTTTGGCCAGAAAGCTGCCTTCGTCGCGGTTGAAGCCGGCCAGCAGCGGCACATGCGCCTGCTTGCCCGCCTCGAAGATTGCCAACACCGGCTCGGTCAGAAACTTCCCGTCAATATCCGGGCTGTAGCGCGTCACAGGGCCTTTCGAAACCGCCTTCAGAACAGCCGCCGTCGGCA
Organism: Acidobacteriota bacterium; assembly: GCA_021805265.1. Classification (GTDB taxonomy): domain Bacteria; phylum Acidobacteriota; class Terriglobia; order Terriglobales; family Acidobacteriaceae; genus Acidicapsa. The sequence continues at coordinate 1,367 of JAJZFR010000256.1, forward strand.
CTGCCCGTAGCTCATCGAGCGTCTTCACATCGAGCGCGCCCATCAGCTTTTCGTCCTCCGGGCCAACCTGTGCCAGCGGCTTCATCGACAGCGCTCCGCTGTTCAAGGCCCCGCCGCTCTCGCCGATCACCTTGGCAAACAACCCCTGTGCCGAGGGAGCCGCCATCAGCGTACTCACCGCGAACGCACCCGCACTCTCGCCAAAGATGGTCACATTCCCCGGATCGCCGCCAAAGCCAGCGATATTTCGGTGCACCCACCCGAGCGCCGCCACCATATCCATCAGCCCGTAGTTGCCGCTCGCGCCGCCCTGTTCGGCGGCCAGTTCCGGCAGCGCCAGAAACCCGAACACCCCCAGCCGATAGTTGATCGTCACCAGCACCACGCCCTTCAGCGGCAGAAAGTCTCCGTTGTGGCGCGGCTCCGAGCTTCCACCTCCCGCGTAACCGCCGCCGTGAATCCAGAACATCACCGGCAGCTTCGACTTCGCACTGCTCCCCGCCGGAGCATACACATTCAGCGTCAGGCAATCCTCTGAACCCAGATCGCTCGCCGAGGTTGAATCCTGAAAGATCATGTCGTCAAAGACATGATTCTGCGCGCAGTGGTGACCGTAGTTGGTCGCCTCGAACGTACCCTTCCAGCGCGCCGCAGGTTGCGGCGGCGCCCAGCGCAGCGCGCCCACCGGCGGCACCGCATACGGGATCCCCTGAAACGCGCGAACCTTGTCGCTGTTGATCATCTTGCCGTGCAGCTTGCCGTCCACCGTCTTCACCGTAAGCGTATCCGCGCCGGCAACACTCGCCAGCCCGACAGAAAAAAGCGAAGCCATCGCCAAAACAACTCCAAACAACCTGCGATTGATATTCATCCGAAACTCCTCACCGCAACACGATACAGCATGTATCCGATTACGCGCGAACCCGCACAATCGGTTCCCGCTCGACGCAATTTCTTCTCAATCTCCCGCGCAAACGACATCCCCGCAAACCGCCCCGTATTCGGCAAGACACCTCCCGCGCCGCCTCCAAATGCTACACTCGCCCATAACTGCTTATGCTGGCTAAAGTCCTCAGCGCCGCCGTTTACGGCATCGATGCCAACCTCATCGATGTCGAGGTTGATCTCAGCGGAACTGTTACCGAAGAAGACCGCTTCCACACCGTCGGCCTGCCCGACGCCGCCGTCCGCGAAAGCCGCGACCGCGTCCGCTCCGCCATCAAGAACTCCGGCTTCCTCATCCCGCCCACCCACATCACCATCAACCTCGCTCCCGCCGACCTCAAAAAAGAGGGCGCGGGCTTCGACCTGCCCATCGCCATCGGCATCCTCAGCGCCTACGGCGCGCTTCACCTCAAGGACCTCTGCGGCTTTCTCCTGGTCGGCGAACTGGGCCTCGACGGCGGCCTGCGTCCCGTGCCCGGCGTCCTCTCGATCGCTATTCTGGCCCGCGCGCGCGGCATCCCCCATCTCATCGTCCCCGCCATCAACGCCCCGGAGGCAGCCGTCGTCGAGGGCGTCAACGTCTACCCCGTCACGAACCTCGCCGATGTCATCGACCTGCTCAACTCCACGCTCCTCGGTGAGGTGCAGCGTCCCCGCTTCCAGGTCGCTACCACCGCGCTCCTCGCCGAGCTGCAACACTACCCCGCCGACTTCTGCGACGTCCGCGGCCAGCAGACCGCCAAACGCGCCCTGGAAGTCGCCGCCGCCGGGGGCCACAACATCCTCATGATCGGCCCGCCAGGCTCCGGCAAAACCATGCTCGCCAAGCGCCTGCCCTCCATCCTCACCCCGCTCACCTTTGACGAGGCCCTCGAAACCACCAAAATCCACTCCGTCGCAGGCGTCCTCGATCCCTCGACAGGACTGGTTGCCCAGCGCCCTTTCCGCGCCCCGCACCACACCATCTCCGACGCCGGACTCATCGGCGGCGGCGCTGTTCCGCGTCCCGGCGAAGTTTCGCTCGCCCACAACGGCCTGCTCTTCCTCGATGAACTCCCAGAGTTTCCCCGCAACGTGCTCGAAGTCATGCGCCAGCCCCTCGAGGAACACACCGTCACCATCGCCCGCGCCAGCATGTCGCTCACCTTCCCCGCCCGCTTCATGCTCGCCGCCGCCATGAACCCATGCCCCTGCGGCTACTTCAACGACAAATCCCGCGAGTGCATGTGCACCCCCCCCATGATCCAGCGCTACGTCTCCAAGGTCTCCGGCCCATTGCTGGACCGTATCGACATCCACATCGAAGTCCCCGCCGTCCAGTACAAGGAGCTGCGAGCCGGAGCCGCCGCCGAAGGCTCGGCGCAAATTCGTGATCGGGTGGTGGCCGCCCGCGAGCGCCAGCGCAACCGCTTCGCCAAAGCGAAGGAAAAAATCTACGCCAACGCCCAGATGACCACCCGCCAGATTCGCGCCCACTGCGAACTTGGCCCCGACGCCGAGCGCCTGCTCGAGCGCGCCATGCAGCAGCAGGGCCTCAGCGCCCGCGCTCACGACCGCATCCTCAAGGTCGCCCGCACCATCGCCGACCTCGAAGGCGCCGAGGCACTCGCCGTCAGCCACCTCGCAGAAGCCATCCAGTACCGCACCCTCGACCGCAGTTACTGGGCATGACCGCCGGGCCTCGACTGCGCTTACAGTACTAATCTGTAAACCAAAGTAACCAATCGTAACCTTGACTGACGCCGCCCTTCGAGCGTATTCAATCCGTTAGGGCAGCACAGGCGTACTTCCATCGGAGCCGCTGATCAACTCGCCTGTTACTTCGGTAAGTAAAGGGCGCTCAGCAAACTCCGATAACCTCTCTGTCCGCCAACTATGGATCGAAAACCGTCGGGCGGCGACGAGAAAGCGGTACCTTGATGGAACTCAAATCC
>JAJZFR010000329.1 GCA_021805265.1 Acidobacteriota bacterium
GAACGCCGGAGACGTTTCGCGCGGCGGTCGAGCGGGTGGGGTATACGGGTCGGGTGGTTTATATTGGCTACGCACGGGAGCCTGTGGCTTACGAGACGAAACTGTTTGTGCAGAAGGAACTGGATATACTGGGCGCGCGGAATGCTCTGCCGGAGGACTTCCGGGCGGTGATCGGGATGCTGGAGGCGGGACGATTTCCGGTCGAGTCGGCGGTGAGCGCGGTGGTTCCGCTGGACGAGGCCCCGGCGATTCTGAGCGCGTGGAGCGCCGAGCCTGGCCAGTTTACCAAGATCATGATTACACTCGACGAGCCTTTGGAGCGGAGCAACAGACACCCATGATTTCGAAGCCCGATGCACGCAAGAAGGACGCGACGAGTGCGGAGGAGCGAGCGCCGCTGCTGCCGCAGGGCTACGGGGTTCCGTTTGCGCTGGTGACGGCGCTGTTTTTTCTGTGGGGGATACCGAACAACCTGAACGATGTGCTGATCCGGCAGTTCATGAAGTCGTTCGCAATGACGCGGTTCGAGGCGGGGCTGGTGCAGTCGGCGTTCTATCTTGGGTATTTTCTGCTGGCGATGCCGGCGGCGAGGATGATGGGCCGGTTTGGCTACAAGTCCGGGTTTGTGGCTGGACTGAGCCTGTTTACGGTGGGGTCGTTTCTGTTCTGGCCGGCGGCGCTGGCGGGCGAGTTCTGGTTCTTTCTCGCGGCGTTGTTCATCATCGCGGCGGGGCTTTCGTTTCTGGAGACTGCGGCGAATCCTTTCATTGCGCAGCTTGGCTCGCCAGGGAGCGCGGCGCGGCGGCTGAATCTGGCGCAGGCGTTCAATCCGCTGGGAGCGATTACAGGGGTGCTGGCGGGGACGGTGTTCATTTTTTCCGGGGTCGAGCTGACGCCGGCGCAGTCGGCGGCGCTCGAGGCGCAGGGCACGTATGCGACGTACCTTCATGCGGAGACGATGCGGGTTGTGGTGCCTTACCTGGTGCTGGGCGGGCTGACGCTGGGGATGCTGGTGTTGATCGGGGTTACGCGGTTCCCGGCCATTGCGACGAATCCGGCCCAGCCGGAGAAGCAAACCCGAGGCGGTCTGGCGGAGCTGGTTCGGCATCCGCATTTCCTGCTGGCGGTGGTGGCTCAGTTTGCTTACGTGGGGGCGCAGGTGGGGACGTGGAGCTACTTCATTCCGTATGTCCTCGCGTATACGCACGAAGCGGAGAAGTCGGCTGGCTATCTGTTGACGGCAACGCTGGTCGCGTTTGGAGCGGGGCGATTTTCGTCGGCGTGGCTGATGCGGTTTGTAGCGCCAGTGCGGCTGATGGCGGCTTACTCGACGATCAACGCGGTGCTGGCCGGAGTGGGGGTTTTCTTTCCCGGCTGGATGGGGGTCTCGGCGCTGCTGGTATCGAGTTTTTTCATGTCGCTGATGTATCCGACGATCTTTGCGCAGGGACTGCGGGGACTGGGCGAGAATACCAAACTCGCAGGCTCTGTGATCGTGATGGCGATTGTTGGCGGCGCCGTACTGACGCCGATGATGGGCTGGCTCTCGGTGCATTTTGGCAGCGTTGCGCTGGCGTATCTGGTTCCGTGCGCGGCGTATGTTTTTCTGGCTGTCTATTCGTTGGCGGATATGCGTATCCACGTGGCGGAAAGCAGTTCGGGTTTTGAATTTCCATCTCCAACGCATTGAGGAATCGCATCATGCTCAAAACCGGAATCCTGAATCCGCAGATCAACTCGCTGCTGAGCCGCGTGCGCCACACGAATCTGTTGGTGATTGCGGATCGCGGCTTTCCTTACTGGCCGGGGATCGAGACGGTGGACATCGCGCTGACGGACGATATACCGCGGGTGCTGGACGTGCTTCGCGCGATTCAGGGGAATTTCAAGATCGGCAGGTATTTCATGGCGGAGGAGTTTCTGACGGCGAGTTCTGCGGCTGCGCAGATGGAATTTTCAGAGGTCATGGGCAATGCGCCGACGGTCTATGAGCCTCATGCGCAGTTCAAGCAGCGAGTACCCCTAGCGATTGGGCTGATCCGCACGGCGGACACGACGCCCTACTCGAATATCATTCTGGAGTCGGCGTGAGAGTTGGCCGAGTGCAGGTAGCGCGAGAGATATGAGGATCTGCGGTTGGATCTTGAACTGAAGGACAAAGTGATTCTGATCAGCGGAGGCGCGGTGGGGATCGGCGCGGCGATCTCCGAGGCGTGCGCGCGCGAGGGTGCGATACCGGTGATGGTGAATCGCGATTCCGCAGCGGCGAGCGGGTTTGCCGAAAAGCTGCGCGGGGAGGGATTCCGCAGCGAGCTGCTGACGGTAGACCTGCAAACGCCTGACGACTGCCGGCTGGCGGTGGAAGACACGCTTCGGCTGCACGGCAGGATCGACGGGCTGGTGAACAACGCGGGGGCGAACGACTCGATTGGCCTGGAACACGGCGACCCGGAGCGCTTTCTGCGTTCGCTCAAAGGGAATCTGTGGCACTACTATTCGCTTTGCCATTACGCGCTGCCAGCGCTCAAGCAGAGCTGCGGCGCAGTGGTGAACATCAGCTCGAAGACGGCGGTGACGGGGCAGGGCAACACGTCAGGCTACGCGGCGGCAAAGGGCGCACAACTGGCGCTGACGCGGGAGTGGGCGGTGGAGCTGCTGCCGTACGGGATTCGCGTGAATGCGGTGGTGCCGGCGGAGGTGATGACGCCGCTGTATCGGCGCTGGCTGTCTGGCTATCCCGACGCGGAGGAGAAGCTGAAGAAGATTACGGAGCGGATACCGCTGGGCCAGCGGATGACCGAGGCGGGTGAGATCGCGAATACTGTGGTGTTTCTGTTGTCTCCGCGGGCCGGACACACGACGGGGCAACATCTTTACGTGGATGGCGGCTACGTTCATCTGGACCGGGCGCTGTGATCGGCAACTGCCGATTCGTCCAGGCTTTCATGCCGCCATCCATCGAACTGACGTTCCTGAATCCATTTGCCTGAAGCAGGCTCGCAGCAATGCTGGACCGATACCCGCTTCCGCAGACCGTGACGATCTCGGCGTCTTGATGCAGTTCTGCGATACGGATATCGAGGTCACCCAGGGGAATGTGAATGGCCCCGTGAATGTGGCCGCTGCTCCACTCCCTGTCGCTGCGGAGATCGAGGAGTTGAAGTGGGCGCTCGAAAAGGCGTTGCAGACGGCGCGTGTGGTCGAGCCGGGGGCTGCGGCGTTCGATTTCTGAGGGATCAGATCACTGCGCCCCGGCGATGCCAAAGGCCGGCGGCGGCACCAACGCTACGAGCGGATCGCCATCGAGCGAAACCTGGCCCTGTTCGAGCACCGAAAGCATCTGGGCCTGCTCTGCAATTGCCACCCAGCAGACGGCAGCTTTGGACAGGATGGTACAGACAGTCTCCATCTCATAGGGTTGGTCGGGATGCTGTTTGAGGGTGGCATGGCTGCGATTGGCCCAGATCGAGTGCTTGCCGAGTTTGTAGGTTGTCGTCGAAGTGGGCGCGCCGATGTCGAACTGTTGACCAAGACCATCGAGCACTCCAGGGCCATAGGTGCTTACCTCCGAATCCTGATAGGAGGAGCCGTAACAGGAATATGGCAGTTCTATGATGATGATCTTCATGGTGGGATTGCTCCGGGTGACCAGAAGCCCGATATGTGTGCATGCCGCTGCGCGCTTGGCCTTGTCGGTGAGGGCCCTGGCCTGCTGCTGCATCTGGATTGAGGGCATCATCGACGCGGTATCGACCCGAGTCCAGCCCGCCGGATAGGTGTACTGGAAACCGAAATCGCTTGAGTACAACAGGGCCGCTCCATCCATGCCTGAAGTCCCGGTTGCCTGCGCTGCCAACCCAATGGGCAAAGCGAAAAGAGCCGACAGGACCGCGCAAGCTGCGCGACGAGAAGGAAGTTTTTTCATGCCGCGAAGTGTACCACAACGGAGAAAGAAGACTTTCATCCCTGCGCAAGAGGTTTAAGGAAGCTCTGATCAAGTTCTAATTCCTTCCCTCAGGGGCTGAATTTCTTGAGGCAAAGCTGCGTGAAAATCCACTCCCGCTGGGTATACCTACTGTGGAACTGCTTTACGCGCCGGTGGTGAGGACGACGCGGAAGCGGGCCTTGCCGCTCATCATGCGTTCAAAGGCGGCGTTTGCCTGT
>JAJZFR010000107.1 GCA_021805265.1 Acidobacteriota bacterium
CTGCATCCGGATCGATCACCGTAATCTCCGACTCCGGCGCAGACCTATATGCGCCAGGATTCGGATACACATGCGTCACCAGCAATCGCTTTCCATCTGCGGCCATCGTCAGGTAGCTGGCTCCACGACCGGCCACCAGGCGTCGCTGCTCGTTACCCGTCTTCGCGTCCAGCACCGCGACATCGCTGCTGATCCGATTGGCTACAAAGATGCGCGCGCCGCTTCGATCGACTGCGATCCCGGTCGGCTCCGCTCCTACGTGCCAGCTCGCGGTGACCTGCATCCGCCGCGTATCCACGACGGCAACGCGGTCCTCCCAACTGCTGGCTACATACAGCTTGTCCCCCCCTGGCGATAAAACAAATCCTCGCGGCACGCGACCCACCGCAATCCGTTTCAGCACGCGACCGCTCAACGCATCCAACACCTGCACCTCGCCAGATTCCTGGCAAAGCACATACAGGCGCGCGCCATCGCGGGAAAACAACATCTCGACCGGAGAGGCGTACCGCTCGACCGGAGTCGCTCGCACTTCATCCTGATCGTCCTCGTTTCCAGCCTCTCGCGCATTCGCCATTCCAGCACCGCCCGTCGCAGGCGCAGCTCGCTTCGCCGCCGCACGCACAGCACGCACGCTCAATCCCGCATACGCCGCCAGCACTATCGCCACCAGCAGCACAGAAGCCCTCACCCGTCGGCTCATTTCGGCTCCTCCACCGTCATCACACGGTCCACAGGCACTGCCTTCAGCGTCTGTTCACGACCGCTCGGCCACCGAATCTCCATCTTCTCCACCACCGCTGCCGTACCCAGGCCAAAATGGAGCCGCCCGTCATTCTGCGACAGATATCCGGAGGACGCCACGCGTTCCTGCATCTGTTGCTTGCCCCCGGCGTATATCGTCACGCGCGCGCCAATTCCGTCTCGATTGCTTTTGCTTCCTGTCAGCTTCAACTCCAGCCAATGCCCCGTATCGGTCGATACGTTTCTCACCAGCGTCCCGCGTGCTCCAAGATTCACGACAAATGCGCTCACCTTCCCGTTGTTCTCGTAATCCGCAAAACAGGCTCCCCGCGCCACCGTGCGCACACTCAACACCTTGCCAGCCTGTTCCGAAACATCCTTGAACTGCCCGCCTCCCAGACCTCGAAAAACCGTATGCTCCTGCGGAATCATTTGAATCAATCCACCATGAAAGACAAGAATGTCCAGTTGCCCATCATTGTCGAAGTCATATATCCCGGACCCCCAGCTCACATACTGCGCATTGGCCTGCGATACCCCGTTGCGCGCGCCGATGTCGTCAAAACCAAGTTTTCCGTCGTTGCGCAAGAGCCGGTTATAGTGTGAGTCGGTCACGAACAGGTCCATCAGCCCACGACCCTCCAGGTCGGCAAAGACAGGGCCCATCGCGCCGGTATTTTCTCCGTTCTGGCCATAGGCCGCTCCGGCATCATTCGCAATCTCTTCAAAGGTTCCGTCGTGCTTGTTGTGAAAGAGAAAATTCTCCGTCCGATCATTCGCCACATAGATATCCGGCCAGCCATCGCCGTCAAAATCCGCCGCGGTCACTCCCATCGTCCGGCCAATATACGCCCCGATGCCCGACTTATCGGTTACATCCGTAAAGGTTCCGTCGCAGTTGTTGTGGTAAAGACGGTTTGTTTCCCCTTCGTAATCCAGCGGCCCTGGGTAGTTATCTGCCGCATAAAATGCCCGATACTTCGGATCGAACTTCACATAACGGCCTACAAACAGATCGACGCAGCCATCTCGGTCATAGTCCAGCCAAGTCGAACTGATCGACCACCCATCCACCTTGATCCCGGACTTCGCAGTTACATCTTCAAACTTGCCATTGCCTAGATTGTGATAAAGAATCACCTTTCCATAACCTGTCACCAGCAAATCTTCAAAGCCATCGTTGTCATAGTCCGCCGCTGTAACCGCATCGCCGTACATGGCAGGAGCCAATCCTGCCTGCCACGTGACATCCGTAAATTTTCCGTTCCCGTCATTGCGATATAAGTGGTTGTGCGGCATCTCGGCTGGCTTGTTCTTCAGCGGATACGGGTGCATCGAGTCGTCCAGCGGACGGCCATTCACCACATACAGGTCCGGCAACCCATCGTTGTTGTAGTCAAACCACAAACACCCAGCACCCGTTCCCTCCAGCAGAGAACCAAGCTTGCGCGAACCAAAACTGTGCACAAAATCAATACCTGCGGCATCCGTCGCATCTTCAAATCGAATCACCGACTGCTTCGCAGCGCTCGAAGCCGATGCCCGTGCTGCGCTCGCTTCCTTCGATACACCCGCAACGGACCCACCGGATGACTGCCCCGCGGCAGCAGTCGCAATCAGCAAAATCCACACACCACACAGACATGCCTTCACTTCTGTACCTCCGCATCGCCACTCAGATTCACAGGAATCGGCGTCTTCAGCAGTACGCCTGGAATACGATTCTCCGGCGCTCGCTCTGGCCCGCTGTGACAGCCCACACAGATGCGCTGCTCTCCGCTCCGCGCCCAGAACCAGCCTCGCTCCGCACGCACAACCTCTCCTCGCGCATCGAGCAATGCAAAGCGAATCGCCTTGTCTCCCGGCACCGTCACAAAATACGAACCGTCCTCGGCGATCGGAGCCGTGCCCAGCACAACCGCTCGACCATCACCTCCCAGCGCTTCCACTCGCACCTCCGCTGGCACTGTCGCCAGATCCCCATCGCGTGAAATCCGCACATCGAGCGCCATCAGATTCGCCGTTGTCCAGGGATGCAGCGCAGTCGGATGACGCCGCGGAGTGACCCGAGCCTCAACCACCACTGGCTCCACAAGATTCACTCCCCTCTGTGCGTACAGCGGCTTCAACCGCTTTGTCCCAGGACGCATCTCCATCAGCGAAAAGTACCCACGCGCGGTACGTCGCGCAGAAAATACCCAGTCGCCCTCGCGCGTCTCCGCCAACCCCGCATACTCGGCCGCAGGTGCCGCCACCGCAGCCTCCTCCGAGAGCGGCGAACTGAATCGTCCCAGCTTCCTGCCATGCGTAAACAGCACATCACCAGCCATGCTCCCGTGCATCAACTGCCGACCGCCCCACCGCCCACCCAGCTTCTGCGCCTCCTCGTGATCGCAACGATACGACTCCACGCCACTGCCGTCGGAATAGACCAGATAAAGTTCAGGAAGCCTGGGGGACGCGCCAGAACCTGCATCGACCGCTCCCATCGGAAAACCCGTCTCGAACAGAATTCGACCATCTGCCAGTACATCTTCCGCCATCACGTCCACCGGCGCGCCAGCCGTCCCCAGATGCGTCAGTGGAAGACGCTCCGTCCCGTCAAAGAGCGCCGCTTCCAATTCCGACCCATGCTCCGTTTCACGCGAATACACCAGTCGCCGACCAGGCAGATACAGCGGATGAAAATAATCCTCATCCCCGCCGATCACCTTCCGAAACTTGTGCTCGGCTAACTCCAGCTCCCATATCTGCCAGTGATCCGCAGCCCTCTTCTTCCCCGCAAACAGAACCGACTTCCCGTCAAAATCCACATTTGCATCTGCTGAAGCGGCAAACTCCGGAGCCAGCGGCGTCGCCTCGCCCGCACGCACCAGCAGCAAATGCACTCCATCGGGATACAGCTTGTCCGCCGCGGACGCATGCTTCCTGCCGATTGCAGTTTCCGATTTGCTGCGCAGTTCAGCCCCTGGATATTGAACTTTCGCTGCCGCGCTCACAATCACCACCGGCGGAAGCGACGGGTCCGTCGAAGCCACTGGCGCAGCCGGCGCCTGCGAGGTATGCACCGCAAATCCACACAGCAGCACGGCTGCCGCGCAAGCCATTCCCGCCCATTCTGTCGCTCTCATCGCAAGGACCCCGTTTCCGTACTTTCGCTCCCGGCGGTGATCCTTTCACCGTAGCTTTCTCTCAACGAAAAGCCACTCGAACGAATGCCAGACGCTACAGACAATGAACGAAACTGCTCTCGCTCATCTCTGCTCCACGCCCCGCGACCTGCGAGCGCAATCCAGGGCTTCAGACCCATCATCATTGCCTCAAATTGTTCCAGCGTCAGTGACTGCTCTCCGTCGCTCCACGCCTGCTCCGGCTCAGGATGCACCTCAACAATCAGCCCATCCGCGCCAGCCGCTACCCCCACCCGCGCATATCCTGACACCAACTCGCGATAGCCGGCCGCATGACTCGGATCGACAATCACCGGCAGATGACTGATCTGCTTCAGCAGCACGATTGCGCCCGCATCCAGCGTGTTCCGCGTTGCCGTTTCAAAGCTCCGGATACCTCGCTCGCAAAGCATCACGTTCGGGTTGCCGTGCGACACAATACACTGTGCCGAACGCAGCAAGTCGCCCACCGTAGCCATCATGCCTCGCTTCAACAGAATCGGACGGCGCGAGTGCGCCGCTGCCTCCAGCAGCGCGTAGTTTTCCATATTGCGAGAGCCAATCTGCAGTATGTCGGCATACGACGCCACCAGCGGCACGTCCGCCTCGCAGATCACCTCCGTCACAATCGCAAGGCCCGTCGCCGCGCGCGCACGCGCCAGCATCCGCAGACCTTCCATGCCCAGACCTTGAAAGGAATAAGGAGAGCTGCGCGGCTTGAATGCGCCACCACGCAGTATCTGTGCCCCGGCTCGACACACTCGCTCGGCTGTGGACAGCAGTTGCCGCTCCGTTTCCACGGAACACGGACCTGCCATGGTGACAAACGCATCACCGCCGATCTCGATGTCAAGCACGTGAAGGATTGTGCGCGGCCGCTTCGGGCCAATCAAACAATCCTGGGCATCGGCAAACTGTTCCTGCCAACCATCACGCACCTTCCACAACTCCGTTCTGGGGAAGAGCGAAGTCCAGATTAGCGCTCTGTTTCGCAATGCGCTTCCATCCAAAGATCGAGGTCGCGCAAATTTATACATTCAATCGTGCATGGCTCGTCTATCGCCGATCCAGTCACACATCTCTGCAAGCACAACCGCGCACAGAGAGGCAGATTGCATTCGTCGACCCATCGCTTCACAACACACATCTGTCATGCGCAACTGTGATTCAGGTCACATGCAGCGGCACAAAAGAAAACCTATCCTACAGAACCTGTAGAGCGTATTTCATAAAACAAGACGAAGGTGGAACGATCCCGCAGGAGAGACGCAAACAAGAGCGTGTTTCATCAATAAACAAGGGGCTGAAGCCGCCCGTATCAGACCCGCGATCAAAGCGGGGCTGACGAACCGCAACGAAGCCACCGAGGTATAGATGAAACACGCTCAAAGCATCTCTCCTGCAATTCATCGGAGCCGTCTTTGCATGGATGAAGCACCCTCTGAGATATGCCATTCCAGTTCATCTGGAAACCGAACATTTGCACAAGCCCGCTCCGGAGGAACAGCATGCAGAGGTTGAGAGTGTTATCACGCCACGCGAAGACAGAGGAAATCCTCCTCAGCCGTTTTTGCAATCATCCATCGCGCTCCGGCTACATCGGGAATCTTTTCATTCTGTTTTTGGCATTCACAATTTTCGGCTTCGCTGCTCTCCACGCAGAAAGCCCCGTACAGCACACTGGAGGCGCTGCACAAAAGCAGGACAGCGCGACCCCATCCGACTTTGTCGGGTCCACAGCCTGTCTCACATGCCACAAGGATGTGAACGATCAATCCAGCTCCGGTCCTCACTCCAGTCACACTCACAACGGAAAAAACATCCCCTGCGAAACCTGTCATGGTCCAGGCAGAAAACATGTCGAGTCTGGCGGTGACACGGCAAACATCTTTGTCTTCAAAGGTGCGCAAAACAGCGATGAGGACGGCGTCTGTCTCCGATGCCATGCTGGATCACTGCCCAATTTCAAAGATTCTGCCCATCGCGAAGCCGACGTCGGGTGCGTCGGGTGCCACAGCATACATGCCTTCAAAAATGAAAAACTCCTGCTCAAGCAGCCCGAGACTACTCTTTGCGAAACGTGTCACCGACAGGTAAAGTCAGCCTTTGAACAACCATCCCATCACAAGGTCAATGAAGGTGCGATTGCCTGCACCGACTGTCACGATCCGCACAGTACGGACCGCGCACAGGGAACCATCGCAGTCGCCCATCAGAATCAGATTTGCATCAATTGCCACAACGATGCCGCAGGCCCCTTCGTCGATGAACATCCTCCGGTGAAAACCGAAGGTTGCATCTCATGCCATGCTCCTCATGGATCGAAGAGTCCGCAACTGCTCACCATGGCCACACAGAACGATCTCTGCACGCAATGCCATACTGCAACGCCAAACTACACCGAGCCTGGAACAAAGCCGGTCCATGATCAGAAAACGCTCTTGCAGCCATGCACGTCATGCCACTCGCAGATACACGGCTCGAACACCAGCAGATTTTTCTTCAAATGATGGAGGTCGAACAGCCTCGCAGCCTGAACTCAGAGGATTCTGAGCTTGCAGGATAGCTGCATTCCAGAGCATCTTCGCTCTCAGTCATTCCAGGCAGGCAGCTGTTCGGCTGGCTTTTCGTTCAGAGAAAGCCACGCCGACACTTTTTTCACTGTCTGCCTTCACAGGCGACAATCCTCAGCGCATTGCGCCATCCTTCATCCCACCCATGACGCCTGGCTTCTTTGTCACTTTGATCACATGGATTGACTTTCCATCTGCACTCACCTGCGCGATCACTTCGACGTTATCTCCGTAATAGCCTTTCAGCGCAAGCGGGTTCTCAACGGACCAGACTTGTTGATGCGCATCGACCAGTACTGGCTGATTCCCATTTTCGATGCATTGTTTAACGCATCCAATGCCGTTGTCCATGTGCATGGCGCCGCACTTGGAGTCGCTGATGTAGCCCGTCAATGTGCGGCTCTTGGGGGCCTGTGCCAGAACACATCCTGGCACGACCAGAAAGCCTGTCAGCAGAACACGCGCGAAATACTTCATCGGATTATCCCCCTGTCCTGACTTGAAAACACATCGTTGCGAAAATCTATACCACTACTCGTCATTGAATGGCAAACGCCGGATCGACTCACCCTCATCCTGCTGCATCTCAAAGGGATCGCTCACCACGTCTTTTGCCGCGAGCGCCTCGTGCACCAGGAGACGCAGGCAGCACTCAAGCGTGCTTCCTCAAAAGAAAAACCTTCAGTGATCCCACATGTAACGCGCAATCAATGCGGCTCTCAGGACATTCATCGGAGCCGTCTTTGCATAGAGCGTGTTTCATAAACCAGGAAAAGCAGGAAATCCCTCGGATGAAACCCGCCATCAAAGCGGGTCTCAGAAAATCGGCCTGAGTCACTTTGGCATATATGAAACACGCTTTATATGACACACGCTCTCTCTAAACACTGCCTTGAACCTTGTACGCAGGGCTATAAGTCGGGTAGCCGCGATCTCTCCAGTTCCAGAACAAAACAGGAGCCAGCGATAACACACCGACTCCGATCCACGTCGAATAGCACGCCGCTGAAGTTACAGCCACAACGAAGCTGATATCGACAAGTGAGCACAACAATACTCCAGATACGGACGAGATCGCTCCAAAGATGACGATCATTGCGGATGTTTTAGGGTATGCGCTCAGCTTCGATGCGAGTTGAAGGCTCCAGCCTCCCCAGAACAAACCCATTGCTCCCGTCAGTATCGACATGGCCGTGTATCCATCCGACAGGGAATACCTCGCTCGAAGAGCCACAATGCTAACCAGCATTAAAATGCCGGCGAAAACAATCAACCGCACGACCGTCTTGCTATTTGACTTGAACCACATCGAACGAACGCTCATCCATAGCAGTCCACACAGCGTGGTCAGCATCACGCCCACTGAAATGCCATACGAGATTTTTTGGTACGATTCATTGCACATGCCCTCTGCAAGCAGGCTCAATGCTGCTCCCACGCACAACATCAGGACTCCGTGGAAGAGTACAAATCGAAGTTGATCCGCATGCTTCTTTTTCATTCTCGCTACCCTCCGAAAACTACGCGCTATCCAATCTCAGTCTGGAGCTTGTTCATCCACAACGAGAAGCCGGAACATCCTGGATAAGGCATGCACACAGCGCACGCTTTATAACTTCTGATGAAGCATTGTTATACATATTCACTCACGCTTCAGGACCGCAGATTGGCCATCATATTACTCCACAAGTTGAAGATCGATACGGATTGGCACTGAATTCACCATGATTCGGCTATGATCCACAAGATCCTGACTCGTAATCTTGTTGGCAACAAGCAACCGCACAGAATCAACAGGACAGATATACTCAATGTTTTCTGCATCTGCAAGCCCTGCACCACTCTCCCTTGCCAGCGTGAAGTGAAGCAGACTGAAACTGGCGCCGGATGGTATCTCGTCAAGCAACGCTTTCAACTCCGGAGCAATGACCAGGTCCAGGCCCTGGGCGGAACGCTTATAGATGGAGGTCGTGCTTTGTGCATAGGAAAGAGGATTGCGCAATGTAACATGAAGCGCCACTTGATCGCCATATTGCTCAAACTTCGGCGGAGCATCTGCATCCAGATGCAGCTTTACCTTATCCCTGATCGCCATCGCGTCCAGTTGCTTTTTAAATCGAAGTTCCTCGCTTTCCACGCTCTCGGATGCAGCGCGCGTCGGGCTTTCTGTGACCGTGGAAGCAACAGGCAGGGAAGGCATCCTGTAGGGCTGATGAAGCGACGCAGCGGTGAACGTCTGGCTGGAAACTGCATCTTTGCCATCGCGCAAAGCCCGTGGTACAGATCGCTCAAGAGCCTCCAATGGAAGTGGATCCCTCCGATGTAACGCTACCCCAAATGCTTTCCCATTCACATAAATGCCCGATCGATTCAGAATCTCCTGCCTTACTTCTGCATCGTCTGTCTGTACATATGCAAATACATCTCGCCAGTCGAAGATGGCTGTAATGACTTCGTGCCCTTCGTAGTCATACGCATTCTCTCTATCTCTGGTGTTATATACAACTTCAACTCCAATCCCGTTTCCCGGCGCTCTCTGCGAAAACTCTTTCGCCGCAAGCTGAAGTATGGGAACAACCACGTCCTCTAAAGTTTTCGCTGCCCTCTCATTCTCCGATAGAGAGGACGCACTATAAGCCGCCTTGTACACGCCGGATACTTTGATGATCTCCATGTCGTTGAAATACATGCATTCAATACCATCGCCTTCAGCATCGGAGCTTCGACCATGCCTGGAATGGATATAGCCGGCGAATTGAAACGGATACATAAAATGCTGAGCTTGAATTGATTCCTGCAATAACTCCAGTTGAGGAAGAAATTCTGCTTCATCTGCTTTCAGCCGCGGGTTGAGAATATGATCGGGTCTAACCTGCCCAGGCAACGGCGCCACCAGCATAAGTGCCGAGCAGAATGCGATCAGCTTGCGAAATAGAGCCGTTGACATGCCATGCCTCACTGCTTGCGATTTCCAGCTACACGGGTTCCGCTGCCTCTTCGTTCTGGATATGGTGGCGTAGCGATCACGCGAATATACGCCAGCAGATTGTGAATATCATTTCTGCTGAGCGTCCCTCCATAAGGCGGCATCATCGCAGATTCACCAACGCCGTCGCCGCCTTCTGCAATTATCTTTTCGATCTCTTTGTCTGCCATCTTATTCAGCTTTGCTCCATCGTTCATCAAAGACGGCGTGGGTGTAACATTGCTTCGATTCGACGGTCCCGCTGGCGTCGAGTCTGCATGACACCATACGCACTGCTGATAAAAAATACGTTTCCCCTGCGCCTGCTCATAATTCAGAGCCAACACATGCGTAGAATCACTCCAGTCTGGCTCCTGGCCATACGATCCATACGACACATACTCCATCGACTCCCGGTGCGCAATCGGATAGGCCACCATCCCTTGCCCCTGCGTCCAACACCAGCAAACCCGACTAGCGCTCGTGTTTTTTGCAGCGAATGTCAGCACAAGACTTCCGATCAAAACAGATAGGTAGATCGCTGGAATTTTCACTGCTGACCTCCTGCGGTATTCGCTGTGCTGTCCGGTGTTTGTTTCAAGGAAGACAAGTACGCAGCGATATTTCGAATATCATCCTCACTAAATTTCTGTTTCGGTTCAATTGCGCCAGGAACAAGAGCCTGCGGATCACGCAACCAGGCTTCAATCCAGCCAGGCGTAAGCCAATTTCCGGCATTGTTTAAACTTGGACCGACATATCCTCCAGTTGAACCGATCGTGTGACAAGATTGACATTTATACTTTTCTGCGAAGAGTCGTCGGCCTTGCTCGATTCGGTCGGGCGTTGCGTTGGCCATATCTCCGCTAACATCCGATACATTTGAACTTTTCAGATTCTGCAATATATAGTCTGCAATCACAGTGGCATCCTGCGGCGGCATATTGAATTCCGGCATGCGAACCGTTAATGTCGGGCGGAGAGTTTGTGGTTTCATCAGAAACTGAATCAGCCATTCGCGCTGAGCACGACTCCCCTCGTAGGAGAGATCCGGTGCAAGGGTGCCACCGTGGCCACGGAAAGAATGGCAATCCGAACACTTATAGCGATCGTACATTTCACGAAATGCGCCT
Source organism: Acidobacteriota bacterium (assembly GCA_021805265.1). Taxonomy (GTDB): domain Bacteria; phylum Acidobacteriota; class Terriglobia; order Terriglobales; family Acidobacteriaceae; genus Acidicapsa. The sequence continues at coordinate 10,586 of JAJZFR010000107.1, forward strand.
GTGGGTTGAAACTCGCTCTCTCTGTTGGGGACAACCACCGATTCCCCCTTGGTTTTGTTTGGCGGAGGACCAACCATGCTCAGAAGCGCGGTTGTCACATCTTCAACGTCAGACTTGCTCATCGGAAATGCTGGCATATGCGTGGCAGGCGTAACGGAAGCAGGATTTGTGATCTTCGCTTCGATGTTTGCAATCATGAATCGTGGAATTTGCGACACCATCACATCAATCTGATCGTCGGGTCGATGCTGGAAGTGCACCGGAAGGCCCGTACTGTGTTGAATATTCGATACGACTTCTGTAGGCAGTGGAGCCATCCCAAGATACGAGAGATCAGGTCCGAAATGCTCTCGCGATGTTACTCCTGTGATTACATGGCACTCAGAGCATCCTTTGCTCACGAAAAGATTCTTCCCAAGATCAATCTCGCTCTGGGTAGGAGAACCCAGCGCAGGAACGTCCTTGAGCAGATCGGGGTCGGTCAGGCGTTTCATGATGTACTGTGTGACGACATAAATATCCTTATCCGACCACTGGAAGCGCGGCATACGCGTGTGTGCCAGATATCCTTGCGGGTTTTGCAGCCACGCTATCAGCCACTCCTGCTTCACCTTACTCCCGACCTTAGTCAGTTCCGGGCCAATGTCTCCTCCGATCAACGTCGACTCGCCGCCTCGATCAACGGACAGTGCATGACAAGTCACACAAAACATCTGATTGAAGCGAATCTCACCCTGGTCCGCCGCGTCCCCATTTTTGGCCACTTGTGCCACCACACGCTGATTCAGCGAATAGTGCTTGAGTGGCGTAGCCTGCTGAACGCTAAGATAAGCGGAGATTGCACGCAGCTCAAGGTCACTGAGCTTGAAGCTCGGCATTTTGGGATTGGTCGCAACTCCGTCGATCAGAACATTTCCATCGGAGTCTGTAACGGTACGCGGCTCTTTCAACCATTTATATATCCACTCTCGACTAACCTTCGTTCCAATGCTGCTGAGATCAGGACCGAGCATGACCGGTCGCTGAATATCCTGAAGCGTATGACAGCCAATACAGTTATAGCGCTCGATCAACTTTCTTCCATGATTCAGCCGCGGCGTTTGCGCCAACTCTTCACGATGACAGGCGCCGCAACTCGACTGTACGTACTCGGCTGGAAGAATCGGCTCTTTCCACGCATACCGCTTCGACACGTAACCATACCGAACCTTCTCATACAAACTGGATATATTGGTTTTCGTATTCAGGTAAATAAACGCAACGACGAACGCCGCTATAACAGCAAATAGATAGGCACTTTTTCTGATCGCTCGACGATGTTGATGCAATGACATGCATTCTCCTGAATGTGATACGCCCGACGACCTCTGAACATCGTCTCTCGCTTTACATGAAGCCGGAGTTTGATTTCACCCACTCCGGCCCATGCGCTCGATTCGTCTCGTAACGGCATTGAGTCGATCGATATTCTGACTTACGTGCAAATCAGTCGTTGTTATCGCGTTCCGCTTTTCTCGCGGGATTTATCTTTTGACAACCAGGCTGACGTTCGCAGCAGTAGCCCCGACTGTAACTGCCTGAGAGATTGGCTTCGCTTCCTCGCTCCACGTCTTCAGCGTGTACTGACCCGCAGGCACATTCTTGATGTCGAACGCGCCTTCTTTGTCGGTCAAAGCAAAATATGGCGTAGGAACAACGATGATGTATCCGGACATCTCCGGGTGCACGTTGCAAAGCAACGGAACATCTCCCAGATCATTGAACGTAAATGGCTTGGATTGCCCCTGTGGCCAAGTCCCCATGTTATGTGCAAGTTTGCGATTGCGATTAATCGCCGGCCAGTACACGTTGTGACCTACAGCATCCTCATTCTTGAAGTCGACCGTCGTTCCCTTCAGAACAATCATTACGTGTGGTGCAAACGCAAGATGCACCTGATCCATAGTCTGGTGCTGAGTCGGAGGCTGAAAGGTTTTTCCCGGAATCACGTCAACGTATACAGCTATGTTTTCTGGCGAACGCAAGCCCTGGGCCGTCACTTTACCTTTTATCTCTCCTGCCCAACCACACGATGCTGAAGCGGCCAGTGCAAGTAAGCACATGAGTGAAAGAAATGTATTTCGCGAAATAGACATATTGTTCTCCTGGGAAGTGATTTGGTTGTGCGGGGAAGTCTCCAGTTTCCTTACTCACTAGAAAGCGAAGTCGATCCCGGATTGAAGTTTGTTGGCACGAAAGTAATTGCCCGTTCCTGGTATTGGCTGTTGGTAGCTATGAGAATATTCCGTCTCAATCTTGATGTTCGGTCTCACTAGAATCTGCAGCCCTGGGCTATAGATATTTCTTGTGTCCCAGCGTGACAATCCATTCATCCGGTCTGTCGGAGAATTAACTCCGTCATAGCGCATCAGACCTATAAGCCACGGATAAAACCAGTATTCCGCTTCGATGAAACCACCAGAGAATGTAACCGGGGTCGCTGAGACCAATGCTGTACTGTTTGCATTGAGCGCCTTGTTCGAATCGTATCCATGTTCCATCAGGCCCCAGAGTTCGAAGTCACTTCGAAATCGATAATCAAAAGCACCACCGGCTCGATAGAACGGCTCTTTGATCGTTTGTAGCTTCGGGTAAAGAGTACCCCCTTGATTCAACTCATTTTTTCCGAAGTATCCAAAGGCGTTGAATTTGATCCATGTGTGATCATGAATTCCAGTTGGACCCGCTGCCTGAATCTGCTTCCGTACCGCGCGATCTCGTTCAAGATTGAAGCCTTGCCAAAGATTGATGTACACATCCTTCGCGTTGCGGCCCGCAAGCGGAGCAGCCGTTCCATAATCCGAATTTGTTCCATCCAGCAGAGCAACTGACCACCACGTATAACCCCCGTGTGGAGTTCCACCCAATTCCACTCCACGCTGCGGAGCTGAAAACACAAACTGGTTGTTCGTTGTTCCTGCAAGCGGCCCTTTTCCCGTTGGATTCACTACCGCCGTTTCGTCGTAGATCGCGTAGTCACTCAAGTTGATCGTGCGTGCCTGTGTAAATGGAAGGTCGATTTCGAACTGACCATAGCGTATATTCAAGTCATTTTTCGGGACGTGCAGGTAATATCCGATAAAGTTGTTTGCCTTGATATATGCATCTCCCAGGCCACCATTTGCCCCTGAGCCAGCCGTTGCAAGATCATCATCGATCCAGAATTCAAGCGAGGGGCCGAGACTGCTTGCGGCAATGATAGTAAAAGTATTTGGCTGAAATAAATCTGTTTGCGGAAGATAGCCATCTACATTTGTTACAGCAGCCGGCTGTGGACTGTTATAGATAAAGTGCCCCGAGTATCGAAATGCGATCGGCAGGATGGGTAGCTCTCCTGGATATATCGAGTGGGGAAATGCTTCTTTTTGTGCTTGTGCTCCAAGCATGAGAGGCGGTTCTTTCAGAAAGTCTGCATCATCTTTAGGGAATTTAAATCCATTGATCTTGAAGGCTATGCCAAAGTCGTTTAATTCTGGCCAGTTGTTGTGACAAGTCGAACATGCGGTGTGATATTTGCGTGCGAACGCAGGGATCGCTTTAGCTTCCGGCGAAACAAAAAATGCCAGAACCAACGCCATCAACAGTGTTAAGCCGACTGCGTGAGTTTGCTTCGAATTGCTGTTTCCACGTGCACTCACAGTCACCTTCGAAACATTTTTCTTGAGCGACATAAGTTCTTCCGTCATGGCGAAATACTAAGCATTCGACTTCCCTCCAGGATGTGTTCCACAACACTCGTCGATGTGATGTTGATCACAATATGCGGTTTCCACTCTCGTCAGTCGTGTTTCATCGATACCTCGGTGGCTTCGTCGCGGTTCGTCAACCCCGCTTTGATCGCGGGTCTGATATGGGCGGCTTCAGGCTTTCGTTTATTGATGAAACACGCTCTCAGCGAAGCCGTTCTTGAACTCCGCTATCGCCGCATCCGAGTCCTTGCTTCTGCTGCAAAACAGAAAATGCATCCGACGCTGATGCTCAATCTCTTCATGCCACCGAGCGCTTTCCTCCAAAAACAGAGAGCCGTTTGATTGGTGGCTGGTCGCCGATCTACCCATTAAGATCCGGCACAGATGCCGTTGAGAAGTTGAAGTCGTCTGCGCTGCGCTGGAAGATCGAGATCTTCCATAAGATATTGAAGTCTGGCTGCAAAGCAGAAGATGGAAAGTTACGCAGCGCCGAACGGCTCGTCAGTTTCATCGCGATCTTCTGCCTGCTCCGTTGGTGAGTCTTCTGAATGACGATGCTGAATCGGACCAGACCAGACGCTCCGCTCCAAATGGAGTTCACGCCCACGGAGCTTGACTTACGGGATCAGTTGATCGGCGAGACACGCGCTTCCGATTCCATGGCAATCCCGCCCGCCTCGCCGATATCCAACTCGACTTCACCTGAGAAACGCAACTTGTGGGTAATTGGAAGAATCACCACACGATTACTTTGCATGCATTTTTTTGGGGGGGGGCGACAGCAGGCTGGATTGATCTGGTGGCTTGAGTGGGACTTGAACCCACACGGGATTGCTCCCAATGGTTTTTGAGACCACCGCGTATGCCGATTCCGCCATCAAGCCAACATCTTTATTAGACCATACAAACGGCTGATCCGAAGACCTGCATTTCCCTTTGAAGTTCCTGGAATCAGCTCAGCTTCAGCCAAACCGCTAGATGTGGAGGATCAAGAGGTTGTTCCAATTCAAGCCATGCGTGACTTGTATGCTCACACATCGCGGCTCAGTTCGTATTGCAGCGCTCCGCATCCTTCGCCAGCCTCTGCAGGTGTACCCACGGAACGCTTCCAGCAACATCGCGCCGACACCATCCATACCCTCATCTTTGCCAGGGGTCTCAGGAGCATCAACGCGCTTACCTCCTTGAATCCAACAGCGCCAACCCGACAAGAGTGCCACGACGATTCAAACTCATTTCAATCCATCCGATTCGCGTACCAGACATGTAAGGATTGATCAGGCTACTTCCTTACTTCGTTGCCGTGTCATGGATCAAAGGGCGCACCGGAAGCCGATATTGGCGGCGGAACTGTCCGGGGTGTTGCTGGTGCGCGCAGCGACACGGTAGCGGTTACAGTAGGACCTGTGGCAAAGGAAGCTGCCGCCTTTCACCACGCGACTGTTCCCGGTTGATGGCCCGCCGCGGTCGTTGCGGCCTGCGGCGCGGCCAGGCCCCGTGGTAAACCAGTCCGCACACCACTCCCAGGTGTTGCCAGTGACGGAGTAGAGGCCGAAGGGGTTCGGAGGGAAGGCTTCGACCGGACAGGTACCGGCGTAGCCGTCGTCGGCTGTGTCATTGTGGGGAAAGTCGCCTTGCCAGATATTGCAGCGGTGTTCGCCGTTGGGGCAAAGTACATCTCCCCACGGATAAAGTTTTTGGACAAGGCCGCCGCGCGCGGCACACTCCCACTCCGCTTCTGTGGGCAGGCGCAAGCCAGCCCAGGCGGCGTAGGCTGCGGCGTCGTTCCAACTGACGTGAACAACAGGATGGTCCTGCCGGGTGAGTACACTCGAACCGGGGCCTTCTGGGAAGCTCCAGCTTGCGCCGGGAACCTTGCACCACCATGGCGCGGCGGCCACGGTGTCTTCGACGAGTTCTCTGAAGCGCGACTGCGGGATGTGCGCCCAGAAGACAAAGGACCAGCCGAACCGTTCTGCCTCCGTGGAGTAGCCCGTTGCAGCGATGAAGGCAGCGAAGCGCGCGTTCGTAACAGGCGTGCGGTCCATCATGAACGCGTCGAGCGTGACGGCGCGGACGGGGCCTTCGCCGTCCTGCTGAAAGCCCTCGGCATAGTCGGTTCCCATCAGGAATGTGCCGCCAGGGAGAGCGATCATGTCCTCGTGCGCTGGGCTGTTTTTGGCCGCTGCCATGGGCGTTGGACTGCTGTCTGGATGCGCGCTACGTCCGCTCGATGGAGAGCAGCAGGTTTTTGGAGCGTCAGAATTCATAGTTCAAAACGTCTATTCTTCGCGCATGCGCGCAACTGGATTTGTTAGGTGGCAATTCACTCGGAGAGTTCAGCGCAACTGCGCGCATCCGACAATCGATCATACCTTTCTGGTTTCGTCATCTACCAGCAGGCCGCCACTTTTGCGATACAGCAGAAGTGCTCCTCATTCAGGAATGGGTCACTACTTCTTTGAATGACAAAATCGACGTCACCCTTGCGATAGTCATTTCCACTTCGCACAAGAGCGTGTTTCATCAATAAACGAAAGCCTGAAACCACC